>NZ_DJLC01000143.1:0-586 GCF_002434875.1 Acinetobacter sp. UBA6526
GAATATTCAGGGCTTTTTTATTGATTATTCAGTTTTATTGTTGACTCGAATCCATATTTGGCTGCGTCCTAATACAGAAACACCGACATAGCCACGTAAATGTAAACGCTGTCCATTCGAACTCAGTTTTGTCGTGAGGCTATACATGCGACCACTGTTAGGATCTAAAATTTTCCCACCAGTATATGTTAAATCTTTTTTGTGCTTGAGTTTAGTGATGACGTTTAAACCTAAGATTGGTTTATTGGTATAGGGTGCAGGACAACCCGTACAGAATTCTTTTGGCGTATATCCTGTGCGAGGCGTGATTTTTGTAACCTTGCCCGTATAGGTGCCATCTGCATTTTGAGTAATTTCAACTTGCCCTTTAGGTGCACCCGTAAGGTCATCTACACTTTGCCAAGTTCCTGTAATATCTTGTGCAAATGTTAGATGGCTTAGCCCCATGAATAAAAATAGTGTAATGAGTTTTGTATACATATTTAAGCCGCTCAGCCTATATTCTTGTCCCTCTATTATTTCGGATTTCTAATAATAGATTCAATCTTTATTTTACAATTGTGCATTTTTATTAATTGTTGAAATT
>NZ_DJLC01000143.1:902-2442 GCF_002434875.1 Acinetobacter sp. UBA6526
GCATTTTTATTAATTGTTGAAATTTCAATAATTTTCAGGCTAAAAAGTAGAAAAGCTTTCTCAAAGATTGTTAGACAATGAGAAAGCTTTTTGTATAAACCGTGATCGAAAGTGATCTAAGAGAAGATGGTAGATGCTTTATCTATCTGAGTTTTATTCAGTACGAATCCAGATTTGATTGCGTCCTAAAGCCGATACACCAAGATAACCACGTAGATGCAATCGTTTGCCATTTGAACTTAATTTTGCTTTCATGCTGTAAACTTTGCCTGTATTCGGATCAAGAATACGACCATTGCTATAATTAAGTCCTTCACTGTGCTTCAGACCTGTAACAACATCTAAGCCTAAGATTGGTTTATTGGTATAAGGTGCTGGACAGTCTACACATATTTCCTTTGGAGTATAGCCTGCACGAGGGGTGATCTTTACGATTTTACCTGCATAACTACCATTCGTCTCTTTACGAATTTCGATTAACGCTTTAGGTGCCCCAGTTTTGTCATCAATACTTTGCCAAGTCCCCGTGATGTCTTCTGCGAAAGAAAAGCTACTGATTGCAGATAAGAGTAATGCACCTATAAGTTGTTTGCCCATCATTAAAAATCCTTTTAACGTTTGAAATCCCATTATGTCGGATTTTTGACAATTAGTTCAATCTTAATGTGATATTTGTGGCAAATTTTAAGATAAAGACAGTATAAATGTTGGTAACCAGATCGCTGTAAATACACCATTTACTGCCATGCCAAACGCTGCGTAACGACCAGTCACAGGGCCACGTTGCCATGCTTGCGCTGTTCCGATGGCATGAGCTGCGAGACCTAAAGCAAGACCAGATGCGCGTTCATCATGAATGTGTTTTAAAATCCAAGGAGAGAAGGCAGCACCAATTACACCAGATAAAATGACAATCAATGTCACCATCATCAATGGCGCATGTAATAGGGTAGCGATGTTCAGTGCGATAGGTGTCGTAACTGCACGTGTAGCAAATGCCATGATTGTAGGTTCAGACATATGTAATAAATATGCCAAGCCCATTGGCAATGCGACCGCACTGATACTTGCAAAGCATAAAATTCCGATCATAGATTTAATCGGTAAATCATCATAGCGCATTGCAGCTAAAGGAATAGCTAAGGCAACCGTGACATAGCCTAATAAATGATTAAAGATATCATTTACGTTCTTCATGTAATGCTCATAAGGAACGCCTAAAATGGCCAATAAAGCAATGACGATAAACATTGCAAACACGATCAACGGAATTTGCGGGAATTTTTTATTGAGTGGTTTCGAAATCAGATAGCTGACCAAGGTGATCATAAAGCCATAAATAATCATAAACATATTTAGCGACTCCTATAACCAACGCTTTGCCATTTTGGCGTAAATCCAGAGAGGGAGTAAGGTACTTAACGTAAGCACAAATAAGAAAACAGGAATCTCTTTGCCTAAGTGAACCAACATAATCAAAGAACCTGCACAGATAGGTAAAAATGCAAAAGCGCTTTCTTTCATTATTTTATTATTAGTA
>NZ_DJLC01000143.1:2746-4999 GCF_002434875.1 Acinetobacter sp. UBA6526
TCTTTCATTATTTTATTATTAGTATCAATCAAACGATTCGAAATCTTTCTAAATCGCCTCCAGATTAATAACGTTGCAAGCAGACTCATCAAGCCGACGAGATTGCCGAGTTCTGGATGATTAAATACTTTAGTGATTGCGACGGCACCTTCACGAAATACGACAATCAATAAAATCGTATAAAACCAAGCTGTCCAATCAATATCTTTCATGTTGTCTCTTACTCATTTATCTGAACAATGGACGATTACCATTATGATGATGTCATTCTTTTCTTAAGATGCTACCACGGGAAGAAAAAATTTATTGATCTTTCACGTATTCAAACTCTTCTAATGGTCGTTTGAATAAAGCGGCTTTCTCTCCAAGAATTTCATCTAGTGGTAAGTGGGCTTGTCTGATGATTTGTTCCAGTTTTTGTGGTGCTATACAGACTGATAAATGCAAATCACCTTGCTCATCGTAATGCTCAGATTGAATTACATTCAGTGTATAGAGTTGCGTGCGTAGTTTACCGTATGCAGGTTTCAAGACTAAATTGAAGTGTTGTAATTGTCCTAATAAGCACTGTTGTACAGCCTGACTTAATAAGGCTAAACCTTCGCCAGAATGTGCGGATACATAAACTCGATCTGGAAAATCAGGAGATTTATAAATGATTTTTGCACTATCTCCACTTTGGTCAATTTTATTATAAACATGCAAAATGGGTGCATCTGCCCCAATCTCTTTGAGCACAGACTCAACAGCTTCTATTTGTTCAAGCATATTCGGGCTACTACTATCCACAACATGCAACAGTAAGGTAGCTTCCAAAGTTTCTTCTAGTGTTGCTTTGAAAGATTCAACCAAATCATGTTGTAGGTTGCGGACGAAACCTACGGTATCTGCTAATACAACTGTACCAATCCCATCCCAATCTAAACGACGTAAGGTTGGATCTAAGGTTGCAAAGAGTTGATCTGCCGCATATACATCACTTTTCGCTAGAATATTAAAAAGTGTAGATTTCCCAGCATTGGTGTATCCAACGAGAGAAATAGTTGGAATGGCTGCTTTCTGACGAGCAGCTCGACCTTGTAAGCGTGTTTGTTGAACCTTGATTAATTTTTCTTTGAGTTGTGTGATACGAACACGAATCAGTCGACGGTCAGTTTCTAGTTGTGATTCACCTGGGCCACGAAGTCCAATCCCACCTTTTTGTTGTTCCAAGTTCCCAGTAAAGCCTCGGATTAAACGCGTTGATAAGTGTTTAAGTTGGGCAAGTTCGACTTGTAATTTACCTTCGTGTGTACGCGCACGTAAGGCAAAAATATCAAGAATCAATCCTGTACGATCGATGACACGACACTTCAGTATTCTTTCTAAATTACGTTCTTGGGCAGGACTTAAAGAGTGATCAAAAATAACCAACTCAGCTTCAAGTTCCTGTACTAGTTCTGCAATTTCATCGACTTTCCCTGAGCCAATAAAAAACTTAGGATCAGGTTTATTTCTTTGTACAGAAATATGTTGCAGGATTTCAGCGCCAGCAGATTGAGCGAGCAATCGAAACTCTTCAGCATCAAGATCATCGAGGAGTTGAACAGAAACACTGACTAAAATTGCCCGTTCGCCACCTTGATGCTGCTCAAAATATTCCACGCTGCTGTCATATCCTAGGTATTAAAGTCCTATTTTAGAATAAACTTTAACGAAAGGGCAAAGACTTACTCGATTTATATGACATTACGACGAATCAGCTCAATGAATCCGATTAACGTCCCCATATATAAAATAGCCCAGCCTAAAAACATTTTTAAAGCATAACCATAAGAGATGGTATTTTCGACTTCAGTGGCGGTGCTGTTGGTGTGCATAGTAGGACTCTTTTAATCTGTTATTTCGATTGATTTATATTATTTGATCTAATTGTTGATTTGAAATTGAAAAAAATCATGCTCACGTTCGTTTTTTATTATCAAGATAACTTTTATAAGTGGATATTGGCATGATATAACTTGCTTAACTCAAAGCGTATATACCGAGATTTTTTGGTAATTTATCTTTGTATAACGTGAGGATTGATTAATTAGAAGTAGCGGAATTATATAAGTCTGCACCTTGTATCATCCAAAGATGCTTGTGCTGTTTGACATTCATGTCCCAAGTGTCTATGACGGGTGAAAACCCAATGGTTTTAATGATTTTATGACTCAAGAAACAACTGCAGTAGATAGCGAACCATTAAATTTATTTTCAAAATTTAGTTTA
>NZ_DJLC01000143.1:5309-9926 GCF_002434875.1 Acinetobacter sp. UBA6526
ATTTATTTTCAAAATTTAGTTTATATAGTCGAAAATTAGCTTCTGGTTTAGAGACCATTGGTGAAGGCTTTTATCTTATTTATCGTCATGGTTTATATAAAGATCCAAATAATCCTGTAAATACGCGCTATGTGCAGTATTTCTGTCGTCGTCTATGCGAAGTCTTCAATATCGAAGTACAAGTGCATGGTACGATTCCGCGTGAACCTGCACTTTGGGTGAGCAATCATATTTCATGGCTTGATGTTGCTGTACTTGGTTCTGGTGCTCGTATTTTCTTTTTGGCCAAAGCAGAAGTAGAAAAATGGCCAATTCTAGGAAATCTAGCGAAAGGTGGAGGTACGCTTTTCATTAAGCGAGGTTCAGGGGATTCAATTCGGATTCGTGAACAAATTACTGAGTTTTTAAAACAAGATATTCCAGTACTATTTTTCCCTGAAGCAACAACCACAGATGGTCATAAGGTTAAAAAAGTACATGGTCGATTATTAGGTGCTGCGATTGAAGCGCAGAGACCTGTTCAGATTTGTGTGATTTGCTATGTCAATCAACATGGCGAACTTGATATGGTTGCACCTTTTATCGGTGAAATGTCTTTTGCTGAGCATGTGCAACGCGTTTTAGAAATGCCGAAAGTCACTGCACATTTAATGACATTACCTGCTATTCCTGTAGAAGGACATACAGTTGATACCTTAACCAAAGAAGTTGATCGTCAAATGCGTGCGGGACTTTTAGAGTTACAACAAAAGGTTTTAAACACCCCACCTAGTGCTACATAAAACCTTCGATAGGTAGCCAAGACAAAACTTTAACCCCAGCTTTTTGCCACCATTTCATCCGAGGTTCTTTTGTGTAAACAACAGGACCTTGAGGTGTTTGGCGTTGCCATGTAATTTTCTTATTCGCATTTAGGACAAGTTTATAGGCATATTTACTGAGATTTTGATCCATGGTTGCGTGCACAGCTTGAGCTAAAGGTGGACTATCAAGTAAAACACCAATTTCAGTATTTAAATAAGCTGAACGTGGATCAAAATTAAATGACCCGATAAAAACTTGCTTTTCATCCAGCGCCATTAGCTTTGCATGTAAACTTGATCGGCTAAGACCTTTAATATTAACTTTGGCTTTTTTAGCTAAATCTTCAGTATGTTTGTCGAGGTCATCTTTGTCTAAAGCGGGCAAGAATTCATAGAGTTGAACACCTTGCTCTAAAAGCTCCTTGCGATATTTACCATAGAAAGCATGTACCACTGCAACGTCATTGGCTTTAAAAGAGTTGGTTAAAACTCTAACCTTCACACCATCTTGGGCTAGATCGCCCAAGATTTTTGCGCCTTTTTTTTCAGGAACAAAATAAGCAGAAATAAGATCAATGTTTTTTTCAGGCTGTTCTAAATGATTGATCAGTTGGAAATTAAGATGTTCTTGCTTTTTTGCTTTAGACTTGATTTTATCGGGTGAGTCTTTAACAACTTCCGCTTTAACCCAATCTAATGAAATGTCTCGATTGATCAATGCATCGATTGATTGCGAACGATCAGTTAAATCCAAATAGTTTTGTACAGTGACTTTTTTATAGTGATCATCAAGCTGTTGTTTTAAACTTTCATAGCTGAGACGATGAGATTTTGGATTAACGATTTCACGAACATCATAGGCATATTCATGATTCCAATAATCATCAAAAGACTTGGAAATGTCATTTACCGCCGTTCCAAACAGCATGACATCAACATCTGAAAATTGATAATTATCACTAACGTTATAGTATTGATTCGTCATATTACGACCACCGATCAGTGCAACCTGATGATCTGCAATAAAACTTTTATTATGCATACGTCGATTAATACGTTTTAAATCTAAAACCATATCGATTGCGCGGTATTTGCGAAAGCGATAAGGGTTGAATAATTTGACTTCAATGTTAGGGTGTTGAGCTAAAGCTAAGAAAATACCTTCGGTATGTTTTGCATTATTGTCATCAATTAAAAGTCGTACTTTCACACCACGATCAGCCGCACCAATCAATGCATGTAATGCAAGTGCTCCAACTTTATCGTTATCCCAAATATAGTATTGAAGATCTAAAGTTTTCTCTGCTTTATCAATTAAACGCAAACGAGCAGCCAAAGCCTCCAAGGGCTCATATAAAACATGATAGCCTGTCAGGTTTGGATGTTGTTGCTGTAAAGGTTGAATTACTTGCGCTAAAGTTGTATCAGCAGTGTTGATCTGTAAGGTGGGCTGTGATGTTGGTTCAATTGTGTGCTTTGGTAGCGTACTACAGCCCGTCACCGTGATCGCAATACTGCAATAAATCGCAAGCATACTTTTATTGTAAGTAGTTGTACTTATTTCTGTATGTTTGCTATTTATGCGAGAAAATTGCGTCATAATTGTTACTGATTAAAAGTTGGGCTTGAGTATAACATTTCATCTAAAAATATAAATATGAGATGCGATATCTGTCCCTAGATGAGGTTAATGAGATCTGTAATGCTTGATTCAGATACAACAGTTTTGATTTTCTATTCGATTTTCGCAGTTCTAGCACTCTGGGCATTTATACAGGCTTGGGTGCATCAGTCACATACAGAGACAATTCATCCTTTTAAAGCTTTTGTGCACTTATTGGCTTTTTATCTCTCTTATTTACTTATTCCACTCTGGTTCTTTAGTTTGTATGCAGGGTGGATTGGTTACTACAGCATACACCAAACAGCTTTTGTCTTTCTATTAAGTAGCCTTTTAATTTATGCCCGCTTTATTGAGCCGCATACGGTTCATGTCAAACATCATCAATATCGTTTGAATCCGCATCGTGAATTTAGCAAGCCTGTGAAAGTGGCGGTTGTGGCTGATATGCATGTTGGATTGTTTTCAGGACATGAGCGACAGTTAAAAACGATTGTGAGAAAGCTGAATCAGGAGAAACCTGATCTTGTGGTTGTGGCGGGGGACTGGACATACGAACCTGAGAATCGGTTAGTGCATGAGCTTGCAGTATTGAAACAGATTGAAGCTCCTGTTTATTCAGTACCAGGAAACCACGATGAGCAATATCCCGGACCACCGATTCAAGCGCTATTAAATGAAGCATTAAGCCAAAACGATGTCATTGATATCGAAGGCAAGATTGTTGATTTTGATGAGTTTCGTTTAGTGGGTATTGGTGACTTATGGGCAGGTAAGGCGAATATGCGTTTCTTACCAGAGCTGCCACAAGATAAACCTTGGCTGATTTTGTCACATAATCCAGATACTGTAGACATGGTTCCAGAGTTACCCATGCGTCCGTTAATGCTGTCAGGGCATACGCATGGAGGACAAATTGAATTACCGTGGATTACCAATTACATCATGAAGAAAGTTTCAATATTAGGGCATAAAAAAGGATTTTATATCCATGAACATGCAGATGTATTTGTCACGGTGGGTACAGGCATGGTTGGCGTTCCTTTTCGATTTAGAGTGCCCCCAACGATTGATATTATTGAGCTAAAATAAAAAAAGGCCAACTTTTTATTGTTGGCCTTTTTATTTATTAATCATTTTATGGAATGATAATCACAGCAACGCGACGGTTATTCGCACGATTCTCATCACTTGTATTTGGAACAAATGGTTGTTTAGAACCACGGCCAATTACAGTTAAATTATTTGGTTTAAACCCTTCATTAACAAAAATAGAAGCAACACTTTGAGCACGTTCTTCAGATAGTTTCTGATTGTATTCTGGATTACCAATATCGTCAGTATGACCGACGATTTTTAATTTCTCTAAATCATATTTTTCTAGCTGTTTTGCTAGGCGCGTAATTTCTTTACCATGCTCTGGCTTAATATCTGATTTATTAAAGTCAAATAATAAGCGCTCTGGTAAACCAAGGCTCCAGCCCTCATCCGTTAAAACAAAGCCTTCTTTTTTTAACATTTTAACTTGACGGTACTTAAGTGGACCAAAACTCAAACATCCAGCCAATGTTAGGCAGAGTAACGCAATAAATGAAATTTTAATGGTATGAGTGCGCATAACATGTCCTAAATTTCTGGTTTATATAAAAACCAATGTGGGTTTAAATTCTTTGCTTTATACATTGCTTGATCGGCTTGCATTACCAAATCTTCTGGATTTTCTGCAAATTGGGAGAAAGCAATACCCAGACTAAAACCAAAATGAATAATTTCACCGTTAAAATTTAAAGGTTCTACGCTGCTTGCAAGTAGCCCCTCAGCAATAGCTTTCAAATGGTCAGCATGGTGAATTGCATGCAAAATAATTGCAAACTCATCTCCACCCAGTCGAGCAATAAAATCTTCCTGTCGAACAGATAACTTTAAACGCTGAGCCATTTCACGTAACACAGCATCTCCAGCTAAATGTCCAAACTGGTCATTAATAAGCTTAAACTTATTATTGTCGATGAATATTAACGCAGAATTGTGACGAAATAGAGGGTTTTCGAAAATATTGAGTAATTCTTCATAAAAATAATGCCGATTTGGCAGACTTGTTAGCTGATCATGGTGTGCTTGAAAGGAAAGCTGGCGATTTTCTTTTTGTAAGTTGTTATTCCAGATTTGAATTTCTTCTAATAATTCATTAAA
>NZ_DJLC01000148.1:0-1003 GCF_002434875.1 Acinetobacter sp. UBA6526
GCAAGACAATGGTATTGGGATCAACCCTAAACATTTGCCCCGCTTAACAGAACGTTTTTATCGTGTTGACAGTGCACGCAGTCGACAAACTGGTGGAACAGGCTTAGGCCTTGCCATCGTCAAACACGTGTTAATGCAACATGGTGCGCATCTTGAAATTAGTTCAAAGGAAAATGAAGGTTCAACCTTTACCGCAGTTTTTCCAAAAGAACGTTTATACCGCATGGTTTAAAAAATAAAGGGAACTGCTCAGTTCCCTTTGAATATTACGCTATCATTACAAAATAATAAGAATATAATAACTCGTTGTTTCATTTCGCTATTTCTATACTTTATCTCGATCTAAAAACTCATGATGAATACTCGTTTTCTCCGTAATTTTGTCCTATTTCTTGGACTAAGTACTCCCTTTACTGTTCACGCAACACCCTTTGACCCGCTGATTGGAACTTGGAAAGTCGTTGATTCACGTACAGGTTCATACCTATCTGATATTGTGATTCGAAGAAATTCCAAGACTGAGCAATACAGTGCTGTGATTGTCAAAATGTACCCTTCAGCTCAGGAAACTGTTCCAACCACATGTACGCCATGTTCAGGCTCATTAAAAGACCAACCTATTATTGGAATGGAAGTTTTGACAGGCTTAAAAATGCTGACTCAAAATGAAGAGTTTGGGCAAGGGGTTTGGGTCAATCCTTATGATGGTTATAAATACAGCATCAATGGACGTTTGAGTAAAACAGGCAAGATGCTCAATATTAATGCAAAAAATCCAAGCAATAATACCTTTCGTAATATGACATGGATTCGCTTATAATTTTTTAGTACTAAAACAATAAAAATGAGTGATTAAATACACTCATTTTTATTGAATAAACTGACTCAAGGTCTATTCAGAAAAACTAAATGCTAAATCAATGACTCGGCTTATTATTTAATTCTTTAGACTCTAAAAGATGACTCGGTAAACCAAAGATAAAATCAAACAAATAATTATAAA
>NZ_DJLC01000148.1:1243-11872 GCF_002434875.1 Acinetobacter sp. UBA6526
TGCTGAGTTTTTATGCCAGTACATTGAGTGATCTTTTTTGGAAATTTGATTACTAGAACATCCAAAAATTAAAATCAAACAAATAATTATAAATAAACGTAAAGCAAGGGATAATAATCATTAAACTAAAATCCAATAAAAACGCTTTTACTAAACTAATCTGCATCCACCATGCAATCAATGGAATTAAAATCGTAATTAACACCAACTGAAAGCCAATCGCATGTGCCACTCGTCTTTTCACCGTTCTGGCTTTAGAGACTTGTCTTTTTTCCCATAACTCAAAAACATAGTTATAGAAAAAGTTGACCGTCACGGCGATGACTGCAATCAAAATCGACAAAGGGCCTGTATGGCTGAGTGTGGTTCCTGACAGTGCAGCCAAAATCATGGCACAGATAAAAAAGCTGAGTACTTCGTAGAAAAATACATAGGTCACTCTTCTTTTCGTTCCTTGCATGACAACACCTAGCAATCAATAAAAAATTGGATTTTACGCTTTAATTCTGATAAAAAAAGTTAATCGTTATCAAATTTTCTGACAAGGAATTACATGAGACTCAATCGTGAACAGCTTGAACTGATCCTTGAAATTATTGATCGCGGTAGTTTTTCGGCGGCAGCACGCGCATTGAATCGCGTTCCTTCAGCGGTGAGTATGGCGATTGCCAATTTAGAAGCAGAACTGAATTTAAAACTTTTTGAACGCAGTAAAAATCATCTCGAACCGACAGAGGTTGCCCTTTCAATAGAACCACATGCACGATTGATCGTGACAAAAATGCGCCAGCTCGACATGCATTTAACAGAACTTTCCACTGGTTTAGAAACCCGTATTTCAATCGGTATTGCTGCTGATATGAATCAACGATATTTACTGGCTGGTGTTGAACAATTGATACAACTTTATCCGCTGTTAAATATTGAAATGGTGTGTGCGCCACAACAAGAGCTTAAAGCACGTTTGCAAAATAATGAAATTGATCTCTATGTTGCCTATAGTTCTTCTGAACTCGATAAAAATGAACGTTTCCGTTTATTGGGTGTAGAGAAATTTGTTGCTGCCATTTCTCCAAAAGATGCGCAACAACTCAAAGATCACGATAAAAATGAACTGACCATGCTATCCGAGTTACGGCAAATCATCGTCGCAAGTAAGCATTATCCTTTGCCTGATCGTCGTGTCTTAGTTTCAGATGCGTATTGGTATAGCGATAATTTAGCGATGGCCATCAATATGGTTGAGCAAGGTATGGGCTGGGGTAATTTCCCGCTTTCCATCGTGAGTGAACATTTTTCTAAGCACAGTTTGATTCGTTTAGAGTTTAGTAACACCACCAATGGTCTCGATATGCCCATTCATGCAATTTGGCCAAGTTACAAACCGTTAAGTAAAACACTTCAGCGTTTAATTCAACTGTGGGAAAAGCAAATTTAAAGCATCATAAAAAAAGCCCGACATCCTGTCGGGCTTTTTCGTATTTCGCACTTTAGGTATAACTCCTGTCGTACCTCACGTCCTGATGCTCAAACTTATTATTTTTGTTTTATGTTTTGGAACTTCCTGTTCCTGATGAGTTCATATTAGGCAATTTAACTTAGGCTGAAAATGGGACATTGACGTTAATCTATGTAGGAAATGGCTTACAGAATAGTTTTATGCTTGGCAAGAAATATCAAACATGCTTAAAAAGCAACCGACTTGTGTCTAAGTCAGTTTCTTTATCTTTTTTAGGACGGTATAAAAACCATTAAGGAATTGATTTAATATAATTTTTCCAATATGGTTTCGCATAACGACCATTATGTTAAATGGAGGTAAATTAGGGTAACTCGATATTTAATTGCTTTAACCTTTTCTTTGCTATTTCCTGCTGATCAGGATTAAACAAAGCAGAATATTCGGGTTTCAAAATGAGATATTCAACTGTTAGCTTTAAAGCTTCTGGTCCTCTTGAATATAATTCTATAAAACCATCAGGTATTTTACTTGATGAAATTAATAGTCGATTGGCTGTTTCAACTCCTCCGTACTGATCAAGCATTTTTTTAAATCTTGTTGGTTTATACGGTGGAGTAAGCTCTTTTGACTTATCATAAATTTGTCGCATTTCTTCATTAAATTTTTGTTCTACTTCAAACATATTAACCTCTATTTTTTAATTCTTTAAAGCCGAAATTACCATTCAATGTTAATACTTTTAGCACCACGATTTTTTAATTCTTTAATTAAGTCCTCTACAGATAAGTCTTCAATACTATTTGAATATTTTAAATTAACTCTAGTACCTGTAGATAGGTAATCGTTCAATTTTCTCCAAGTTTCTTGACTTGGTACTGAGTAGTAGTTTTCATGACAAGTATGTTCATAACGTCCTATCATTACTGTATTTATACCAATTGCTTCTGCAAGCTCTGTATTTGTTAATCCTTTTTTCTCACGTTCTTGTTTTAAAGCAATGTGGAAATCATTAGAATCTCTAGGAGGTAACATAAAAATACTCTTAAATGTTTTAGTGGTTAAAATATACAATAGTATTAAAGAGTATTAAGATCAAGTATTTTTTGAAATTATTTTTATCTATAGAGTTTTTTTAAGCTTTCCTAAAATTAACATAATACGCCTTATGCGAAATACGTAAAACAAAAAGCCCCTATCTAGGGGCTTTTTATAATTTTATTGATTAAATCGAATGACCTAAACGCTCACCCATTACTACAGTCGAGTTCGCTTTAAACTGCTCTTCCCATACCATTTTATCTTTTTCAAATAAAACCACTGCAGTAGAACCTAAGTAGAAGCGACCTAACTCTGCACCTTTATCCAATTTCATTTGATGATGCTGTAATTCAACTTTACCCGATGGTTTCACTTTACCAGTGGCAACAGTTTCAATACCAGCCACAATCATTGCGCCGACTAAAACCACCGCCATGCGACCAAGTTCTGTATCAAACAAACACACCATACGCTCATTACGCGCAAATAAACCCGGTACATTTTCAGCAGTCGTTTGGTTGACTGAAAACAATTCACCTGGAATATATAAAGTTTCAGTCAAAGTACCCGCTAAAGGCATATGTACACGGTGATAATCTTTTGGTGATAAATAAACTGTTGCAAATTGACCATCTACAAATGGCTTTGCAAGTTGTGGATCACCAATTAATTTCTCTACAGAAAAGCTCTGACCTTTGGCTTGGAAAATATCACCCGCTTCGATTTTGCCTAACTGAGAAATCGCACCATCCGCAGGGCAAACAATACTATCTGCTTGTTCATCAATTCCGCGCACACCATTTTTCAGGGCACGAGTAAAAAACTCATTAAATGATTTATATTGATTTGGATTCGTTTGCTCAGCAATACTCATGTCAATGCCGTACTTTGCTTTGAACGCTTGAATCACAGCAGTTTTCACCACAAAATTTTCGCTTGCAGCAACTTTACCTACCACACGGCTCAGTTGATGTTGTGGCACAAGATTTTGTGCTTTGATAAACAATTGTTTTTTTAAATCTGCTGCAAAACTCAAGATGGTGACTCCCCTGAAATAATAGGACTATCGAGGCGATTGCCCCATTCACTCCACGCACCATCGTAGGCTCTGACTTGCCAATTGAGCAATCTTGCCAAAATATACGCTAAGCCCGAACGATGATGAGACTGACAGTACACCACCACAGGTTGTTGTAAATTAAAGCCTAATTGTTCTAAACGTTGTTGTGTGCGTTCAAGCGGGTGTAATTTTAGATGATTTTCACGATTAAGGGCAGTGCTCCACTCAAAATGCAGTGCATTTGGAATGTGACCGCCGCGTCGCGCAGCCAAACGTAACCCCGTATATTCTTCATTGGTACGGCAGTCCCATAGCTGAATATTCTGAGTTTGGACGTGTTCTAATAATTCGTTGTATTCAATCCGATGCTGTTGAACTGTATCCAAATCAACTTGTAAAGGATCGGTAACAGGTACGACAGTCTCAACTTCTGCCGTCGTAGGCAAACTTGCCCCCAGCCAACCATGAATTCCACCATTAATTAAACTGGTACGGTGGAAACCAAGACAATGTAAATTCCAAATCAAACGTCCTGCCCAAGCTCCGCCCTCATCGTCATACACAACAACATGATGCTGTGGTGAAATATTCAACTTTTCAATAAGTGCTTGCAGCCCTTCAATATCAGGCAATACACCATTGGCATTTTCTTGTTGAGCAACCAAATACTTTGGTTGTAAATGAATAGCATGGGGAATATGAAGTTGCTCATATACCGATGCTCGGCTGAGATCAACCACACGAATCAACTCATGTCCCAAATAAGGAACGAGCTGTTCAGGTTCAATCAGTAAATCAAGTTTAAAATCTACGTCAGTCATTGTTATGCTGTTTTATCATCCGCCTTATGCGTAATTTTAGCATAGCCGACTTTTTATCTTTGTCTGATTTTTTGCATTAATTTAGCAGAAAAGGAGATATAGCAAAAAGTTTAAAGATTATGGACTAAAAGTATAAAATTTACTGGTGCGGAGGCGGCATGGATGCCGCCCGTTGAACTGCGGCATCAAGGATGTGCCGTCAGTTCAACAAATGCCTTTGGTTACTTTGGGCAAAACCAAAGTAACTCACCGAAGGTCTATCCTGAAAATTGATGAGAATTAGGTAAGACACTGTAATGTCTCTACTCAACCTCCTCAATTTCAAACACCTGACGCAAATACGCCAAAAACGTTTCATTATCGCTCATGGTCTTGCCCGAACTATCTGAAATCTTCGCCACAGATTGACCATTACACTCCACTAACTTCAACACGATATTCAAAGGCGTTTGCCCCATATCATTGGTCAGATTCGTACCAATCCCAAAGCTGACTTGAAAACGATCTTTAAAATATTGATGTAACTGCCATGCTTTCTCTAAGTTCAAACCATCACTAAAAGTTAACATCTTGGTTTTACTATCAATTTTCAACTTACAATAGTGTGCATAGGCTTTATCACCCCATTCATAAGGGTCGCCACTATCATGACGTAAACCATCAAACAGCTTGGCAAAATACAAATCAAAATCACGCAAGAATGCATCCATACCGACCACATCTGTCAAAGCAATACCCAAATCCCCTCGGTACTCTTGCACCCATGCTTCTAATGCAGCCTTTTGGAAATTACGCAATCTAACATCAAGCGCCTGAAAAGCCTGTAAAAACTCATGTGCCATGGTTCCAATCGGACTGATCCTCAATTGTTTTGCCAATAGCACATTACTGGTACCACGAAAAACTTTCGGTGCTGCTGAATGAAATGCTTGTACGACATGTTTTTGCCATTCAAAACTATAACGACGACGTGTCCCAAAATCTGAGACTAAAAATGGAGGATCATTTTCTTGCTGTTGTTCTGCATATTTTTGCAATTGTAGCAGTTTTTGCTGTAAACGTCGTTCACCTTCAACAAAAACCTCATCATGACGAATTCTACGGAAATACAACTCGTTGACGATCGCCAACACAAAAATCTCAAACATCATCGCTTGAACCATCGGCCCTTCGATACGAATATCTAAACGACCCGCTTCATCTATACTGGCTTTGATAAAACGGCGCTTGAGTTGGAATAGTTCTAAATAATCAACAAAGTCACTTTTAATAAAACGCAATGAGCGTAAATATTGCAGCTCATCCTCAGCAAAACGAAGCTCACATAACACATCCAATTGATGATTCAAATCATCCAAGATCTCAACCAGAGGATAAACCGTATCGTCTAAATTTCGGCAACGAAATAAATAAACACTGTGCGCTTGTGGAAACTGATGTAACACCACTTGCAACATGGTGAACTTATATAAGTCAGTATCAAGTAAAGATCGAATAATCGCAGACATGGATGATGGTTTTAACCAATTCTTTTGCATAATATTTCTAGTTATACAACCAAATAGCCAATCTTGAATAGTAGACTTTTGCTGCACAGCTCATTTTTACCCAAACTCTCTGTTAAACTGGTCTGTCTTTTTTCAATCGATCATTTCCTCTTATGCGCGCATTAATACAACGAGTTCTTGAAGCTAAAGTAGTTGTTGATGGTCAAACTACAGGTGAAATTCAACAAGGTCTGTTGGTCTTTTTAGGATTAGGGAAAGAAGATGATTTAGAGAAAGGCAAAAAGCTGATTGATAAGATTTTAAAATACCGCATCTTTGATGATGAACAAGGAAAAATGGGCTGGAATATCAGCCAAGCCAATGGCGGTCTATTACTGGTATCTCAATTCACGCTAATGGCACAAACACAGAAAGGTTTACGTCCAGACTTTGGACCAGCGATGCCACCAGCAGAAGCCAAAGCACTTTATGAACAACTGGTTGAGTATGCTCAGCAACAGTTCGAAAATGTTCAAACAGGAATTTTTGCAGCTGACATGAAAGTCCATCTTATCAATGATGGACCCGTCACATTTAACTTAGAAATTGAATAATACATGAGAATAAAAAACTCCCTTTTGGGAGTTTTTTTATTGGGCTCATTTGCCTGTTTTTTCTTTGATAAATGCACGTGCCTGACGAATTTTTTCTTTTACAGGTTTTGGCACTTTAGGTGGAATAAGTTTAGCAGCCTGGTTGAACCACACGAGTAAGCTGAAGTCACCTTCCATTTTAATGCTACCGTCTTGCATACCTGTCATGAACGCAGTTGGATCACCTTTGACCAGTGTTTTCACACCTTGTTCACTATCTGCAAACTGTAAAATAAAGTCTGCTTTTTCAGGGTTACCTGCAACGGTATCAATCTTGCCATGGTTCACAATAATCTGACGTGCCATACCCAAATCTGTACCAATTTGAATACGGAACTCGCGGTCATGTACCAACTCAATAAACTTAGGGCTAGTACGTGCCAATTGCTTCATACGCAACGCCAAACCTGCCACCAACAAATCAAGTGGATCAGTGCTTACATCAACAATAGGTAACTTAACCACAGGTAAAGAAGAAAGCTTCATGACAATTATGCCCACAGTATAATGATGAAAATTAAGACAACCGTATCCTAGCACAATTGTAGCAGCGTCGGTAAAAGCTTTGTTGCAGAAAGTTGATACAAAAAAGGCATGCTTAGCATGCCTTTGATGTTGTTCGAATTATTATGATTTATCGGCTAGAACATTGTTGTTGGTCATCCTTATATACAGGTGTATGTTCAATATACTGACGATTTGCCAGTTGTTTTTGTGCTTGTTTGTCTTCACGTAAAAGAATGAATGTAACCGTCACCATCGCGAGGCTCAGTGCCGTCAGATAACTATAAGCGACTGACATTTCGAACGCGGTTTGCACACCAAAGCGCACCACTTCTAACAGTCCCCAGCTCAACATACCTGCCAACATAAAACCTAACCAACGACGATAAGGAGAAAAGAAAACAGCAATAACTGCGACAGCGATTAAGCCAAATCCAACCCACATGGTGAAATTCGCTGCTTCCATAGAAACCTCCGTCTTAAATAAGGTGGTCTGTATTCAATCATCAGACCTCATATTGTTCTGTAATCTCTAAACAGTGATTCGTATTGCATTAACGTCTTTATGCATTATGGAGCGTTTTTTTTAGAAAAAAAGAGCCTGAAATTAATCATACGACATAAGATGTCGCAATATGCTTTTGTCATTACATTTTTTTAATCTACAAAAAACCTGAATCTCTATATAGCGTCAATTTCCGCGTGTCATTACAAAAAAACATGCCTCATTTTCGCTGAGAAAAAACTTTTTTCTGAATTTTTTTATCGTTGTTTTTCTATACATTTAGACATAAATATGACGGATTAATGACGCACCAAAATGGAGAATGCCGTGACAAATCACGGCATAATTTAACACCCAAGATTATATTTTAAGCACGGTTTAAATCTTTATCATGCATACCTAATAAGTACAGCACGCCATCTAAACCAACGCTTGAGATCGCTTGGTTGGCATTTTGGCGAACCAATGGTTTCGCTCGGAAAGCCACGCCTAAACCTGCAATCGAAAGCATCGGTAAATCGTTTGCGCCATCCCCTACAGCCATCGCCTGCTCTAAAGAAATCCCCATTTTATCGGCTAACTGACGTAATAATTCAGCTTTACGTGCACCATCGACAATTGCGCCTTTTACTTCGCCTGTTACAACACCATTTTCGACATCTAAAATATTGGCGTGGACTTCGTCAATGCCTAATTTCTCTTGAAGATATTCAGCAAAATACTGAAAACCACCAGATAAAATTGCCGTACGATAACCCAATGCTTTTAAGGTTGAAATCAATCGAGCTGCGCCTTCAGTAATGGTCAAGCGTTCAGCAATCTTCGGTAGAACAGATGCATCCAATCCTTTTAATAAAGCGACACGCGCTCTAAAACTTTGCTGGAAATCAAGTTCACCCTGCATAGCACGTTCAGTAATTTCAGCGACTTGAGCACCCACACCTGCTTCTAGTGCTAGTTCATCAATCACTTCTTGCTCAATCAACGTTGAGTCCATATCAAAGCACACTAAACGACGATTACGACGGTAAGCATTGTCTTCTTGCACGGCCACATCGATATTCAACTCACCCGATAAGCTTAAACAAGCGGCACGCATGGCTTGCGCATCCAGCATTTGCCCACTGAGACCAAATTGCACACAGGCACGACGAGGAGAACTTTGCTCCGCATCTAAATCCAAACGACCTGACAAACGTGTAACCGTCTCAATATTAAAACCTTGACTAGAAACAATTTTTGTGACGGCTTGCAAATGTTCAGCCGTTAATTCAGGTGCCAATGCTGTCACGATATAACGTGTGCGCCCACCTTCACTCACCCATTGATCATATTCTGCGTTGGAGATTGGTTTAAATCGCACAGTTAAGCCAATATCATGTGCTAAAATCAGTATTTCTTTCATTGCTAGTGCTGTTGCAGTCTCATTATCCGAAGCAACAACGATCCCAAGGGTAAGTTGATTATGGATAACAGCCTGACCAACATCGAGTATTTGCAAAGAATGTACGGAGAGTACCTGCATTAATCGAGTAAACTGATTCGGTTGATCTGGTCCTAAAAAGGATATAAGAATGATTTCTCGCATGAATTGACTCGTGGTTGAGCGACAACTATTGTAAGAATCATAACATAACCCATGAATCTATTTGCCTTGGAAGTTTAACTTGAATGCGCCTCGACAAGGGCTATTTGCTAGCCTACTCACCGTAAGTTTTGCATTGCATACCTTTTTATTGGTGATTGCAACAACCCATCAGCTTAATGAAAATCGCGCTAGCCAAGGACAACTGATGACCAGTCAGTTGGTGGCAGATAGTCTTTCAGAATTAGAGCCTGCAAATACAGTCTCTTTGGCATTGGTCGCCAATCGTTATGCAACCAATCCGAGCGTTGCCTCGATTCGTATTTTGGATGCCAATAAACAAGTCCTTGCGACTAGTGGTATGGCAAAGACACGTCAAGGTGAGGTCTTTGTCCGTGATGCATTACAAAATGAAAAGAAAGTCGGAACGGTTGAAATTACGCTGATCGAACCAAGCATCGGAGAAATCTTAAGAACACAATGGTTGGCGATTCTAGTTTCATTGTTTATTCATGGCTTAATTTGGCTTGCGTATCGTGCAATCGCGCGACCAACACGCAGTGAATATCTTGCGCAGATCAATCAAGAAAATCATCTTAAGCATGAAATTCAACGTTTAACACAAGCTTTAGCTTTAGAAAAGCAAAATACTGTCACCTTGGTTGCTCAAGCACAGCAGCAAGCGAAAGCTCAACCGAAACCACGTATTGAAAAAAGTGTGAGCGATCAAGCACCGTTAGATGACCAATCATTGGCGCTTAATATTCAGTTTTATGATCCAAAACAGTTATTGAGTAGCGTCAATCAATCGGTTTCTTTGCCTTATTTTAAATTGTGCCAATTATTCTTAGATAAAAGTATTGATCTATGTACGAAGCACTACCAAATCGATGCAGAGAAAATTCAAGTTGTTCAAGAATTTAATGCGGATGGTGCGACATTATCAACAAGTGCAGATCAACCACATGCGCTTGAATGTTTGATGATGGTTGGGGGAGTTTTCCAATTATTGGCAGATGTTCTATATAAACGCTACCGTGAAGATAAACGCTTTGCACTGCAAACTCGCGGTGCTGTTGCTTGTGCAGTCGATGCAATGCAACTCGATGCGATTGAAGCATCCAAACGTTTAACTCAACATTTACATGCTAAAGAAGCAGCATTGCATTTGAATCATGATCAACTCAAAGAGATTCAAAATAATTATGAATTGGTCACAATGCCAAATCCAAGCAATATTATGACCCGTCATGCCTTTATGATTAATGGTATGAATGAAGCATGTGCAACGGTTGCTCAAAACCTTCGCACTGAGATTTTGATGGGTAAAAAAGCAAAATCATCTGCTGAATCTATCGATATTTCAACGCCATAACGCGTCCATCATGACTGCAAAACCAACCTAGTTCTTTGTTATAGAACTAGGTTTTTTAATTGATGATCAAGCACACAGGCGAAATTTATTAAAATGCGGTAAACTATGCCAGATTTATCGAATACTAATGCCGTTTCTG
>NZ_DJLC01000215.1:0-9284 GCF_002434875.1 Acinetobacter sp. UBA6526
ATCAACATCCCATAAATATGCACCTTTTGCCTTTTCAATAAATACAGGCGTACCACCAACACCGTTAAATGCACGTACAGGTGAATTTACACCACCTGGAATATGTTTATTTGCTTGTTTAAATAGCTGTTCTTGCTTTGGAGATAAGCTCATAAAAGACTCAACCTAAAATCGAGGACGAGGAACGTTGCCGTTCCGAGAAACAATAAAAGTTCCGCAAAACGGATACATATAATTAGTCAAATAACGTTGCCCATGCAGTTACACGAGCAGGAATTTCGGCTGTTGATCGCCCTAATATATCACTAATTACCGCACAAAGGCTTGCACCAGCCTCAATCACCACTTGAGAATTTTCAACGGTCAAACCGCCAATCGCACAAATTGGTACAGCGAATTTTTGTTTAGCTTGTTTAATGACTTCGATGCCGACATTACCTGCTTCTGGTTTGGTTGAAGTGGCATAAACTGCACCAAAGGCCACATAAGTTGCACCATCAGCAATCGCCTTTTCAGCCAACTCCAGTGAGTTTAAGCAGGTACGACCAATAATCACACCTTTCGGTAAACGCGCAGCAGCATGACTTATTTCACCATCAGATTGTCCAAGATGTACACCTAAACCAAACTGTTCAGCCAGTGCCAAATCATCATTAATGACAAACGGGACTTGATGCTTTTCACAAAGTGCTTTGATCTGTTGCACTTCTAATGACTGATCTAGTTTTGCTATTTTTTTACGGCGATACTGTAAAATGGCAACCTGCCCAGTCGATAACGCAACATCTAATTTTTCTAATAATAATTGTATTGGATCATCATTGGTGATGAGATAAAGACCGCGCATAAATCACTCGATAAAGATATTTTCGAGTGATACTTTAGTCAATCTGTGTATTGGAATCTATACTCAATTTATCCAATGTTCAGAATATCGACACGATATTTTTAGCACTCAAGCTCACTGTCTTTTCGCACACATTTGTTAATGACACATTTAATATCTTACGCTTTTTAAAGCCGCCTACGATTTTTCAATGAGAAACTAACCATTATAAATCAGAGAAAAAACTCCCAAATGATATAGCCCAAACCAAAACCCAAAAAGGCATAGAGTGTAATAATAAAAAAAACAAAGCTCGCATTATTTTTCTTTCTTAAAAAGCTCACCTTCACACCTCAACACAAAACTAGCTTATGTTTATTGTGCCCATTTCAATATCCAACCAGTAGGTACAGAATCTGATTAAAAAGCTATAACAGACAGCCAATCATTTTTCAAAAGACCTAAGACAGACGATTTCTAAACAGCCATGCAGCTAAAGGCAGGGTGATTATCGCGAGTACAAACATCGGTACAAAATCCCACTTCACTTGTGAAAACGTTGCCCCCTCTAAATACACTCGCTGTACAAGATCAATTCCAAAACGCAGCGGGTTCGCATAAGTCGCAATCTCTAGCGCATGCGGCATATTCTGAACTGGTGTCAACAAACCAGATAACAGCATTAATGGCATGATAATAAAGAATGTAAATAACATTGCTTGTTGCATATTGAGAGAAATTGCTGAAATGGACAGTCCAACTCCAACAACAGCAATATTAAAAAACAATAAGCCAAAATAAAGCAGAGTTAAGGAGCCATTCATTGGAATTTGAAACCAAAATAAAATGATGCAAAGGATAATAGTCGATTGCATCAACCCAACAAGAATAGGCGGCAAAGCCTTACCGATCATGATATGAATCGGTGTATAAGGCGTTACTAATAGCTGGTCAAAAGTTCCTTGTTCTCTTTCTCGTGCTACCGAAAGTGAGGATAGCAATAATGTTTGCATCATACTTAATGCGGCAATTAACGATGGCATGATCCCCCATCGTGATTCTTGATTTGGGTTATACCAAGTTCGTACCTCTAAGTTGACTGATGCTTGCCCTAAGCGCTCCTGATTTACTTTTGAAACGACACTATTGATATAAGACCCTGCCATACCTGCCGTTGATGAATTTCGACCATCTAAAATCACCTGTATCGGAGAAACTTCGCCTTGAGTTAGTTTGTCTTCAAAATCTGAAGGAATACTAATGACGGCCAAAGCAGTACGATCATCGACCACAGTTTTGATCTGAGTAGCATTATTGAGCGTAGCCGTTCGATTAAAAAAACCTGAACCATCAAGATGAGATAATAATTGCTGTGAAACTTGTCCTTTGCTTTGATCTAAGACGGCATAATCCACATGATTGACATCATAACTTGCAGCATAGCCAAACAATAACGCCTGCATCAGCGCTGGCACAAATAAAATAATTCGATTTGCAGGATCACTAAAAATAGTGAGGAATTCTTTCTTCACTAAAACCAAGAGATAATTTAACCACACGACTATTTTTTCAATCATGTTATTACCTCAATCTCTTTTTTAATGATAAACACGATGCAAAGGTGAATAGCACAACATAGAGCATTAAAATTGCACATTCTTTCATCCATAAATGCCAATCATCGCCACCTAAAAACAACGTTTTGATCAAGGTCATAAAGTGCGTTGCAGGAATAATTTGACTAATGAGCTGTACTAAAAAAGGTAAATTTCGCGTATCAAATACAAATCCTGAGAGCATCATGGCAGGCATAAAACTTGCCAATAAAGCAATTTGGCTGGCTTGAAATTGGCTTTTAGAAGCGCCTGAAATCGTCAGTCCCATTAACAATGAAACCAATAAATATAAAAATGAAGCACTGATAATTGACGTCAATGAAGCTCGAATCGGCACATCAAAAATAAATGCCGCTGCCAATAAACACACGCCAATATCTATCATGCCAATCACGATATAAGGCGTTAATTTGGCAAGTACAATTTCTAGTGGTCGTACTGGTGTGACAAATAATGCCTCTAACGTTCCCCGATCTCTTTCTCTTGCGATTAATAAACCTGTTAAAAAAGCACCAATTAAAGTGAGGATCAGAACAATCAAGCCTGGAACTAAAAACCAAGTGCTATTTGCAGATTCATTAAACCAAATCCTTTGTTCAACACTGATCACTCCATTTGAAATCTGCATATTTTGACGATCAGACTGGATCGCTTGGGCTGTTGTAAGGGCACCAGAAATATAGCCTTGCAAAGCTGAAGCAATACTGGTCGATCGCCCATTAGTAATGATTTGAATGGTCGCAGCTTGATTTGTACTGGCTTGAGCAAAGTCAGCAGGAACATTTACAATCGCATCAATCTCAGCCCGTCCCATCGCTTGTTCAGCTTGGGCAAAACTTGTATAAGGTACTGCTGTTATATATCGCGTTCCATTCAAGCCTGAAATTAACTGATTACTCTGTGGCGTTACGTTCTGGACGACCACACCGACACGTCCGGTATTTAAATCGAAAGATAAGCCATAACCGAACAGTAAAATCAGGATAATCGGTAAAATCAGCCCTATGGCTAAACTACTTTTATCTCGTAATAATTGATGTGTTTCTTTTTTGATTAATGCCATCAAGCGAGCTACAGAGATACTCATTGTGTATGCTCCTGCTTACGAGAACGTGCTTGTTCCACAATAGACATAAATGCACGATTCATATCACTATGGCTCGTTTCACCTGCCATTTGCCGAACCTGTTTTGGTGAACCAAGTGCTAATAATTTTCCAGCATCTTGAATCGCTATTCGATCACAATATTCAGCCTCTTCCATAAAATGCGTTGTAATAATAATGGTAATCCCTTGATTGGCGAGCTCTCCTATGCTGTACCAAAAAGAACGCCTCGCCAAAGGATCAATCCCACTAGTGGGCTCATCTAAAAAGATAATCTCAGGCTGATGCAATAAAGCCGCAGCCATCGACAAACGCTGTTTAAATCCATTCGGTAAGTCACCACTTTTAGCATGTGGCTGTAATTGAAATTGATGCAGTGCTTTGTCTATTTGTTGGTTAAGCTTCTTTCCAGATAAACCATAAGCACCACCAAAAAATTTTAAATTATCAAGTACCGTTAAATTGCTATATAAAGCGAATTTCTGAGAGACATAACCAATTTTTGCTCTCGCCTGTGCGCGTGCTGTGCGCAAGTTCATTCCAGCAACTTCTAAAGTGCCACTACTTGCAGGCAATAAACCACACAGCATTCTAAAAGTTGTTGTCTTCCCTGCGCCATTTGGCCCTAACAACCCAAAAATTTCACCGCGTTGCACATCAAAGGATGTATTTGCAACTGCGGTAAAATCACCAAATTTTCGTACTAAGTCTTTGACGATAATTGCTGATTGCGGTGTTTCAGCTAACTGCTTTTGGGATTCAAGCAAAGCATTTTCATTGCTATTTTTAACTTCAATTTTTTGTTGTTGAGCTTGATGTAAAAAGCTCATAAATGCATCTTCTAACTCAGGTTTTCTAGGTGTAACCACTGCATTTGAAGGTAAATATTCTATTGGCAATTCAGGATATGTAGGTTGAGTAATAAAACGGACAACATCGCCTTTAGGAACGGCATCTACAATATATTTGTGATTATCTAATAACTGGGCTTGTAAGACCCTTGCTTTCATATGTTTTGGTGGTTCAACCTGCCAAGTTTGGCCTCTTACTTTTTCACTAAGCTCAGATGGCGTGCCTTGTTGTAAAATTTTACCTTCATACATCACATACACTTCTGAACAACGTTCTGCTTCATCCATATATGCCGTGCTAATGATGACACTTAAATTTTCTTCCAGAACCAATTGTTTGATAATGATCCATAAATCCCTTCTCGATAAAGGATCAACACCGACACTCGGCTCATCGAGTAAGAGCAGTTCTGGTGAGCGAACTAAGGTGCAAGCCAAACCTAATTTTTGCTTCATTCCACCTGAAAGTTTCCCTGCTGGACGTTCAGTAAAATGGGTTAAATCAGTAATTTCTAATAGGCGAGCAAATCGTTGTTTCCGCACAGCATGAGGTACGCCATGCAAATCTGCATACAAATCTAAATTTTCTTGAATACTTAAATCTTCATATAAACCAAACCGTTGTGGCATATAGCTGATTCGGTCTTGTACTGATTGAGGATCTTTAGCGACATCAATTCCAAGTACTTCCAAAGAACCTGAACTTGGCTGATACAAGCCTGCAACCAACCGCAAAAAAGTTGTTTTACCCGCACCATCGGGTCCAACCAATGCCGTAAGCTGTCCTGCTTTGACTGTAATATTTAAATCTTGGAGTGCATTTATGTCTTTCCCTTTTTTATTTTCAGACGGAAAGACTTGTGTTAAGTCACGCGCCACCACCACTTGAGACAAAGTATTCATCAGCGCTCACTCACTTGTCCTTGGCAATTTTAACGGTGACAGGCTGCCCCATTTTTAATTGATCATTTAGATCATTTACATAAACACGAACCTCATACACCAAGGTTGTTCGAATATCTTCTGTTTGCACTGTTTTAGGGGTAAATTCTGCAACAGATGAGATATAGCCAATTTTTCCGTGGATGGGTTGATCGGGCTTAGAATCACGAATGATTTGGGCAACTGATCCCATTTTAATCCAGTCTAAATCTTTTTCATTTGCATACACTCTCACCCACTTCGGATCAGTCAGCGCCAAGGTATACACTGCTTTCTGAGGGTTGGTCATATCTCCCACTTCTTGCAACCTAGCACGCACCACTGCATCTACTGGTGAGCGCAACTCACTTTGTGTAAGTTGGTATTTGATTAAATCTAAATTTGCTTGCGTTGCCTGATATTGCGCCTTAGTCGCAGCACGATCTTCAGCACGTGCCCCTTTTTCTAGTAATGCTAAATTCGCTTCACGCTCTTTCACTGAAGCTGCTGCTGTAGCTTGATTACTCTGTGCAAAATCTAGTTCTTGTTTGCTAATCGCTTGGCCAGAGGTACTTTTATTCAAAATCTGTAAGCGTTGATAATCTTTATTTGCTTTGTCTAGTAGAGCTTGGGCTGATACCAGCTGGGCTTTTGCCTGTGTAATTTGTTCAGGTCGAGTTCCTACTTCTTGCTCAATCATTGCCTGCTTTTGTACATTCAACTGCGCTTCCGCTTGCTGTTCTTGAATCTTCAAAGCATCTGTTTTTAATTCTACCAATACCTGCCCTTTTTTAACTTTATCCCCCTCTTGCACTGATAAAGACTGGATTCTTCCTGTTTGTTCAAAAGCGAGTGAAATCTGGCGAATATCGACATTTCCATAGAGTGTGAGTTCCTGTTCGGTCTTTTTATCTTTATTAAAGAACCAAAGCACAACTGCTAAGAGAACAATGATACTGACCACAGCAACAGCAATAACTTTCTTGTTCATGGAATCAGACCTTTTTTATTAAAGTTTAAATTCAATTTAAATTTAAACTATATCAATTTAAGGAAAAAAGATATACTTAAAATTAAAGTTTGATTCAGAGTAAAAAATGTCTAGAGCTAGGCGCAGTGATGGTGATATTACCAAATCAAAAATTCTTGAGGCAGCAGGTCAATTAATTGCCCAAAATGGTTTTGCTCAGACAACAAACAAAGAAATTGCCAAATTGGCAGAGGTCGATTTAGCTGCGATTAACTATCATTTTGCTGGTCGTGATGGTTTATATAGCGCTGTGTTGGCTGAAGCACATACACATTATCTCAACGAACAACAGTTATTGGCGCTCGTGGATAGCCCTCTCCCTCCGACACAAAAACTTGAAACATTTTTTGCAACGCTGGTGAGTAAGCTCGTTGAAAAAGATGTCTGGCATAGTAAAGTTTTTATTCGCGAATTATTTTCCCCTACATCTCATTTGCAAGCATTTATGCAAAGTGATGGTGCTAGAAAGTTTCAAGCCGTCCGAAAAATTATTAGTCAGGTTTCAGGGCTAGATGAAAATCACCCAGCGCTATTACCTTGTGTTCTGAGTGTCGTTGCACCATGTATGATGCTACTGATCGTCGGGAGTAATCTCCCTGCACCCATACAAGATATTTCAAAAATGAATGCTCAACAATTGGTTAAACATCTGATGACATTTTCCTTAGCTGGTTTAGAAGCAATTAAACAACAGCAGTAAAATTAAACCCATCTAAAGAAAACCAAGTGATTTAAAGCTTTAAATAGTTTAGGGATAACATAAGATGCTATATGCCTAAACTTAACTCCTGACTCCACGTTGAATTCGGTTGCTGATGCAAATGCAAACAAGCTTTTTTAACCGAATTCACGAAATCTTCGCGATGACCTTGCCATTGCGCTAACATGCAATAACACACATGAATTCCCTTGGGATGAAACTCTCTTGCTAATGACTGAGAAAGTGCTCGAATCGCAGCAAATGAACTCTGGCTGAGAGGATCATAATATGCCGAAGTCTGGGGCTGTGAACCTAGAAAAATCATAGTTCCGCGTAGTTGCATCAACATTTCACGCATTACACCTTGAGATAAACTGACAGCACTCAAGCCATTATTGTTCCATTCATGCTCAGCTTCTTGAGATAACAAAATATCCATTTCACGAGCATGACTAAAGTAGGCTTGGAAAATACACAATTCAATTTGATGCTTTGAATTTGTGATATGCGAAAGTAGTTTCTTTAATGCATGCTGATCAATCAAATTTATGCGGACTACGGTCAATTGATTGTGCAATTTTTCAATATGAATTTTTTCTTGATTTAAATCATTCACAACGTGATAAACATGCAAAGCATCGATCAGATTGGTCTCAGCGAAACTTTGGCTGAGCTGTTGAATGTCACTGCCAACAACTAGCATACAACCTGTCGCTTTCTTGCCCCATCGAAACAGTTTATTACTCATGATGATCACCCTAAAATTTTTCTTGATGTGGCCTAAGATCTAACTCATGCGTCCATAGATCAGCCGTCTGTTGATAGAGCATCCAATAGTTTTCAGCAATTGCATCAATATTCAAACCACCAGTCCCACGCGTCATTCGAGCCAAACGACCTAAACCGAACAGTGCTTTATTGACCCGATCCCCATCCACCATGCCATCAATCACAACATGAGCAATATGAATATTTTGAGCTTTATACTGCTGAGCAAGGTTCAAAGCATAAGCTCTCAAAGCAGATTTACCCATAGTAAAAGCAGCAAAAAATGGCTTACCACGCAACGAGGCACTTGCACCCGTAAAGATTAATGTACCCGCTTGTTGTTGCTGAAAAATTTTTAAACTACTCTGCGAAACCCAAAATGCTGATAAAAAAGTTGAATGCCACATTTTGCTAAAAAACGTCAATGAAGACTGCAAGAAAATCGAAGGGACATTTCCCCCCACATTATGAATCACTGCGACCAACTGCTCTTGGCTAAGCGAAATCGATTGAAACAATTGTTGTACCTGTATTGGATCTTCAGCATCTAAACAGTAAGCCACGGCATCACCATGATTGTTTTTGATCTCGGTTGCTATCTGCTCTGCTTTCTCCAGTGTGCGCCCCACAACATAGACTTTTAAACCTTCTTGAGCAAAACGGCGGCTCACTGCAGCTCCAATACCTTGCGATGCACCTACACCAACCACCACAACACATTGCTGTTTTTCTGAAAGGGAAATGGTCATAGCGATTACTCACCTTGCTTGTCATACCAAGCTTTAATTGCAGGTCGGCTTAATATTTCTTTACCAAACTGACGACTCGTGCGAATCACTTCACCTAACTGTGAGACCACAGCAATATCTGCGATTGTTTGACTATCCCCAACTAACCAACCTGTCGCTGAAAGCACCTGTTCGATTCGATCTAAGTGTCGTCTAAATTCTGCATGAACATCTTCAGCTTTCATTCGACCAGTGCCCTGAAAAAACAATTGAGTTTTGAGTTCAGCTAAAATAAAGCCTTTAACCATCACTCGTTCATAAGCTGGACGATCTTCACTACTGATCCGAATAGCTTCCGCTAGTGCCTCTGAATCATTGACACGTAAATAAACTTCATAAAAATACAAAGATTCATCAGCCCAATCTTCCCATAATTCAACCAATGCTCTTTGCATCGGATCTTTGGGATAAAGTAAAGCTTGGTCGGGAAAAGCCTCATCTAAGTAGCGCGCAATCCGAGTACTATCTTGGATGCGTTGCTGATGAATATCTACCACAGGAACTTTGCCAACCTTACTCAGCAATGGAACTTTTGCCCCTAAAATTCCATTGTAGTTTATGGTCTCAAAATCAATTCCTTTGAAGCGAAGCATTCTCGCTGCTTTTTGGCAAAACGGCGAAATTTCCCATTGATGCAGAACAACTGAACTCATTTCTTGTTTCTCTTTTATATCTATTT
>NZ_DJLC01000215.1:9597-9829 GCF_002434875.1 Acinetobacter sp. UBA6526
CTTGTTTCTCTTTTATATCTATTTAAATAATAAATTTGATGGATTTTTGATTAGCCAATAACTAGCTCACTCCATCTCCTCACTATTTCCCATAAATGCTTTACATCTTAAATGATGGGAAGCTAGTCAGTCTCAAAAAAGAACTAACCTAAGCAAGGTAGCGATGAATCAGAAAACTGTCAATCAATTGACTAAGCTTAAATCTAAAGTTGTCCTGAAATGACAGCATTTA
>NZ_DJLC01000109.1:0-6354 GCF_002434875.1 Acinetobacter sp. UBA6526
TTTTGATTACATGATTCGTTCAGGCGTATAAATCAACTGATATAAAAAAGCCCCAATTTATTGGGGCTTTTTTATACTTAATTTTTTGGTTTATACAAACCATGATCAACTAAGTGTTGGCGTAAAATACGACGCAATTCTAAAACTGCAGCTGGTGTTTCTTGAATTGAATGTCCACCTGGAAGTATTTTTTCTGAAACAGCACCATCTAAATGAGCGCTTTTATAAGTCACAATTCCATCTGTGATCACATTTGGATCATCACTTTTGGTAATGTTGCCCATGATAGAGTGGAACACCAAGCCTTTTTCCGGTGGAATATCAGCGGTAAGCTCCATAAATTTAGATTTTTTACTGAGATCACTTGGTCCATTTTGAATGACATCATTAGTGAGTGTTTTTACGAAATCTTTTAGATCAACATCATCACTGGTTAATGTATCTGCTAACGTAGTTAAGAAAGTTGCAGGAAGTTTAATAATTTTACGTGCTGCTAAGGTAAACCATCGATCGGCATAGTCTGTACCACGATGCGGTGCAGCGAGGAAAATCGCACGATCAAAGTTTGTAATTGGTTCCATTTTCAAACGTTCACCAATCACTGGGTGTTTTCTTAAACGTGTCTGCTGACGATTGCTCATCATTGCGAGAGCTTGTTTTGATATGTCCGCATCACTAACCAGCAATCGGCTGATGATTCCGCCCATACTATGCCCAATAAGCACAGAGTCTTTAGCTGCTGGATCTTTTGGATTTAGCGATGCAAAAGCTTGTTTGAGTAATGCATAAATTTGAAAGCGACTCTCTAAAATTGGCATATTGGTAGAATAAAAAATCTGCCAAACTTGGTAGTGCTCACGTAAAACTGGATCACCCATGATGTCATTGGTCACAGCAATCCATGCTTCAGGGCTACTGGCCAAACCGTGTACCAATACAATCACTTTTTTATTCGGATTATACGGTTCGAGCATATATAAATGAGGCATAGTTAAACGTTGATCACGATCAATCAAGGTTAAATAGGCCGCAGCACCTAAGTTATTTTCCGCAAGCCATAACCCATAGGGTGCTGAAAAGTTTGCAGCGAGAGAATAAGTTTTTCCAGCAATATCAACTTTATCTACACTATATGGATCATAAACTTTAATTTCGAAATTGGGACTATTTAAAACATCGTCAACTGTTGCAGTTCTCTTTTTCGGTTGAGCAATAATGGTCGCTGCTAAATAGCGAGCTTTGTGAATATTTGGATTGATCCCTTTCGGATAATGATAGGTGAGAGGGTCAAGAATGTATTTATTTTCTAATTTTGATGGGTCACTTGCTGGAAATACTGCAACGAAATCTGAACCAAAACCATCTCGACGATTGATCGCACGTAAACCAGAAAAGTTCATATTATAACTAGAGATAAACTTCTCTAATTTCATATTTTGCAGTCGTTGATAAGCTTGTATATCAATGGTGTAGGTACTTTTACCAATTTTTATGGTTGGTGCAATATCTTGAGAGGGTGTTCTCAAATTATAGACATTTACCAGCTGTGTAAGTGCTTGGTTATAGAAATCTCTAATCTGAACTTGTCGGTTATCAAAAATTCGTTCTTGCGGTTGGCGTGAGGTTTTAAAAAGATAAGCATAGCTATAACGCAGACTTTTATCTAATGCTTCTAGCTCCTGATCGATACATTTCTCATAGCTCTGTTGAATGATTTTTTGCTCATCATCAGACTTATGCTTACTTAATTTGCTAATTTTACATTCCGAAGATTCAGAAAGAAGCTTAGATTTAGCAAGATATAACTCACTCGCTGTAGAAAGCAATTGCTCATCAATAATTTCTGGAATCTTATGTAGATCAGCAATACATTGATCTGGATTCTGCATACAGACTTTTGATTCTTTACCAGACATCGAAAGAACATTCAGGCTGGCTTCACTCAGTTTTTTCTGAGTTAAGATACTATTACGTTCGTTGGCGATTGTGACATTTAATGCCTGTTGTTTGAGACTAACAACTTGGCAACCACTCATTACGATTGTGCTCAGTATCGTGAGGGCGAAGAGACGATAATTTGGCTTGAATGCAGGCATTAGAATTCTATAAATATGCACAAAGATTATGGTTATGATACGAAATTTAATCGCTTTTTCAATGTACATAAAAAAATAGACCGTGTAAAAACGGTCTATTTTTACAAAAAAGGATGCAAATTAGTTCAGAACTTGCCAAACGTTCCAGCGTTTACCAGATTCAACTTCTTTGATTAAACGGTCGGTTACTTCTGCTTCATCAGGGTAATTGATCTTGTAGTTCTTTAACGTTTGAATTGCATTTTTCTTTTGCTCTAACCATAAATAGTTATTTGCAGCAGAAAGGTAAGCTTCTTGAACACCACCTTTAATTGCTTTGTCTAAGTAAGGAATGGCTTCACGTTGACCACCGCCTTCAGATAGACCGAAACCAAACCAGAAATTTGTTTCAGGATCATTTGGTTTGATCGCTAAAATACGTTGTGCATAATTCAAAGACTTCGATGTATATGACGTACCTAAGTCTAAATTACGCGCCATGACACTCGCTTTAAATGCACGTGTGAGCACATCCAGAGAAGCATTTGGCTTTTCCGCTAAAGCATCAAGCTTTTGAGTGATTTCTTTCAATTTTACTTCGTAGCCTTTGCGCTCTTGGCGATCAGGGAAGCGAGGTGGGTAATGACGAGCTTTACCTTCAACAAGTTGTAAGAAGTCATCGATTTCAGTGACATCAACTTCATTATCACCCGCGAGAACAGCATATTTCATGTTGCGTTCTTTGCTATCAATCGTTGGTACGATGAGTTTGTTGATATCTAAAGTTGCAGATTTTGATGGATCGTTTTGAAGAGAAACTACCATTTTTGTTACAGGTTGCGCAGAAGCATCTTTGAGCGCGACTTCAAAACTTGGAGGCGCATCATAGTTGGTTGGATTTAAAGCATAAAATGGTGCAGTAGGTTCTGGTTCTTTAAAAACGAACGGTTCGGTTGCCTTGTCCTTTTTAGTGGGAGCGATACCACAGGCCGTCAAAACAGAAGTTGAAAGTACAAGTAGTGCCAAAGGCTTAAAATTCATGCTTTACATCCATTAATTTTAGTTAAATGAGAGATAGATCGTTGGTTTTACCAGTCTAGGAAAAGCAAAACCAACTTGCAATGAGAAGCATGTTACATTTTTTATAAATTGTATTATGTTGCTGAAGTTTTACTCTGTGCCTCACATTCACGACGTAGTTCATCAATGATTTTGAGTTCTTCTTTACTAAATGGTTGAGTTTTTGAGCTTTGCCCTTTAAAGGTTGGGTCAAGCAAAGAAAGACGTTGGCAGAGTGTTGTCATACGCTTCTCATTTTGTTGCATACGATCGAGTAAAACACGAATACCTTCCAAAATTGGATCAGATTGGTCTTGTGTAGTGGCATAAGGTTCAAAGCCAATAGTCGCAGCATAATCACGGCGACGTGCCTCTTGTTCTGTTTGTTCAGTTGTTGCTTGCTCTTTGAAAATATAACGTGCAGGACTACCAACAGCAGTTACACCTTCAGGGACTTCTTTGGTAACGACAGCATTAGAACCAACTTTTGCACCTTTATGTACTGTAAATGGTCCTAATATTTTCGCACCTGCGCCTACAACGACACCATCTTCAAGTGTTGGATGCCGTTTGCCTTTATTCCATGTTGTACCACCAAGTGTCACACCATGATAAAGCGTTACGTCATCACCAATTTCAGCCGTTTCACCAATGACGACACCCATACCGTGGTCAATGAAGAAACGTTTTCCAATTTTTGCACCAGGATGGATTTCGATACCTGTTGCAAATCGGCTAAAAGAGGAAAGTAAACGTGCCGTACCTTTATATTCTTTTTTCCAGAGCTCATGTGCCATACGATGCATAATCAGCGCATGAATTCCTGGATAGGTTGTTAAAACTTCAAGTGTATTTCGAGCAGCAGGATCACGCGCAAATACAGCTTCGATATCTTCTTTAAGCTGTTTAATCATGAGAATGATCCTCCTTGTTAGATTTTTTCCATGAGCCGTTGGCTAATGCTTGTGCACGACTGAAAATACCACGTAGTAAATGATATTCCATACGATCTAATTGTATTCTGCCAAATAAACGACGCAAACGTAAAGGGAGTAAGCGCGGGTTATTTGGATCTAGAAACTCGATATCAGTCAACATCTTCTCAAGATGTGGGTAAAATTCTTCCATCTGTTGTTGGGTGACTAGAGGTTCATCCCATTCCATGTTTTGCTGTTGTTTAAGCTGCATATGGTCATTTGGAATTTCAGTATTAGACTGATTTTGTTCTAAAGCTGCCATACGCAATTCGTAGCAAACCACTTGAATTGCTTGTGCAACGTTTAATACACCATATTCAGGATTCACTGGAATCGTTAAATGATAGTTTGCCAATGCGAGTTCTTCATTGGTCAGTCCACGATCTTCGCGACCAAACACAATCGCAATATTTTGATCTTTACTTGCAGCTTGTAATGCTTCTGTTGCAGCAGGGCGCACGTCCAATAAAGGCCAAGGAATGGTACGACTGCGGGCACTTGTACCAAAAACAATGTGGCAATCTTGGATGGCTTGTTCTAAAGTCTCAACGATCTCAATTTTTTCAATCAGATCTTGGGCACCAGCAGCAAGTGCATCAATATCTGGATGCGGATAAGTTTTCGGTGCAACAAGTACAAGTTTTGATAAACCCATCGTTTTCATCGCACGTAATGCACTACCAATATTTGCAGGAAGTGTCGTATTGACCATCACAATACGCACATGCTCCAAATGTTTGGACACATTATTTTGGTCAAACTGATTCATATATTATCCAAAATTAAGAGTATTGAGAGACTTCGGCTTGATAAAGATCTAAAGCTTCATCCATTGACATATTTGCAGGCGGTGGGGCAACAACACTAACTTTGGGGGTTTCAACCGCCTTAGCCGCTTTTGATTTGACTTGGTATTCGATGTGAATTGCTTCTTTACCAAAATAATCACGTAATTTACCCAGTAATTCATCTAGTGGTGCAACTTTCCATTGAGGGCCTAGATGTAATTCAGCCGTTGCAAAACTTTGCTCTACTTGTATATGTATGCCGATATGTTGGCACATATCGACATTGCAATAAGGTAGCAGCATATTTTGTAAATCTTTGGCTAATGTCTTGGTCATTAAATCATTTGGCAAACGAATTTGAATGCTTTGTGCGCGCTTTTGGCGAATTTCATTTAAGTTAAAGGCTTTGCTTAATCGAGCCATCGGGCGATCAAAGCCTTCACGCTCGTATATTTCACCTTCAATGACCACAACCTGCTCTAAGCGAACAATATCTTTGTAACGTTGGAAGCGTTCGTGATTACAACTGACTTCAATACGCGCTGTACCATCATCAAGCGTGATCATGATGCGATTTGGGAAGTTTGCGACATCTAGTACTAAACCAGCAAATACTGTGGTTACACCACGACGTGTCGGTGTAACTTCATTGAGTTTTGCAGGGATAAATGATTTCAATTCAGGACGATAAACATCAATTGGATGACCTGTTAAATACAAACCGAGTGTATCTTTTTCGCCTTTTAAGCGAACTTCATCAGACCATGGTTTTACAGGTTTAGCAGGTTTACGTTGAACCTCTTCAACTTCACCAAACAGGTCCATGATACCTGTTTCACGGTTGCTCCGCGCTTGTTCGGCTGCTTGAACAGCTTCAGGAAGTTGCGCCATTAGACTGGAGCGTTCGATACCAAGACAATCCAATGCACCTGCTCGAATAAGTGCTTCAAGGGTACGTTTATTGATTTTTTTGAGGTCAATACGATGGCAGAAATCAAATAGATCTTTATAAGGTCCGTCATTAATCCGTGAATCAATCACAGATTGCATAGCTTGCTCACCAACGCCTTTGATCGCGCCTAAACCATAAACAATCGTTTGTTCATCACTTGCATGGAAATGATAGAGCGACATATTTACAGAGGGTGGAAGTACTTCTAATTTGTTATTACGGCAGTCATCAATCAAGAACACGACACTATCGGTGTTTTGCATTTCCGATGACATCACCGCAGCCATAAATTCAGCTGGATAATGCGCTTTTAACCAAGCTGTATGGTAGGCAACCAGTGCATACGCGGCGGCATGGGATTTGTTAAAGCCATAACCTGCAAACTTTTCCATGTAGTCGAAAATATGGTTGGCAGTGGCTTCGTCAATCTCTTTTTCAGCAGCACCTTTAATAAAGATTTGGCGTTGTTTCACCATTTCTTCAGGTTTTTTCTTACCCATTGC
>NZ_DJLC01000147.1:0-3298 GCF_002434875.1 Acinetobacter sp. UBA6526
GGTAAAATGTTTGCCTTTGAACATGCTGGGATCGAGCCTGATGTTGTAGTGATGTCAAAAGCGGTTGGCGGTAGCTTACCATTGGCAGTATTAGGTATTAAACGTAAGTTTGATGCATGGCAGCCAGGTACACATTCAGGTACATTCCGCGGTAACCAACTCGCAATGGGTACAGGCTTAGCTTCATTGCAAGTGATCAAAGAACAAAACCTTGCTCAAAATGCACAAGAGCGTGGTGATTTCTTACAAGCTGAGTTGAAAAAACTTGCTCAAGAATTCCCATGCATTGGTAATGTTCGTGGTCGCGGTTTAATGATCGGTATTGAGATCATTGATGAGCGTAAACCTGCTGATCATATGGGTTCTCATCCTGCTGATGCTCAGTTAGCAGCAGCAATTCAGGCAGCATGTTTCAACAACAAATTATTGCTTGAGAAAGGTGGTCGTAACGGTACAGTAATTCGTTTACTTTGCCCGTTAATCATCAATCAAGATGAATGTGTTGAAGTCATTGCTCGCTTTAAGAAAGCGATTGCTGAAGCATTAAAAGCAGTACGAGGCTAAACCATGGTTGATTTTGCAGAACATCGTAAAGCGTTACTCTGCAATGATGCTCAATCTATTGCTGACTATCAGTCAGCAATGGGCGAGGCGGTGAATGCCGTTTCAGCATGGTTGCAAAACGACAAAATGTACACGGGCGGAAGCATTAAAGATTTGCGAGCAGCAATTTCTTTTAATCCTTCAAAAGAAGGTTTGGGTGTACAGCAATCATTACAACGTATGGTTGAGCTTTTTCTCAATAAAAGCTTAAAAGTACATCATCCACATTCACTCGCACATTTACACTGCCCAACTATGGTGATGAGCCAAATCGCGGAAGTGTTAATTAATGCGACGAACCAATCAATGGATTCTTGGGACCAAAGTCCTGCTGGATCATTGATGGAAGTTCAACTCATCGATTGGCTTCGCCAAAAAGTGGGTTATGGTGCAGGTCAAGCAGGTGTATTCACCTCTGGCGGTACGCAGTCGAACTTAATGGGTGTGTTACTTGCTCGTGACTGGTGTATCTCGAAAAACTGGAAAGACGAAAATGGTAAGCCATGGTCTGTTCAGCGTGATGGTGTTCCAGCTGAAGCAATGAGAAACGTCAAAGTCATTTGTTCTGAAAATGCACATTTCTCTGTGCAAAAAAACATGGCGATGATGGGCATGGGCTTCCAGTCAGTAGTTACAGTACCTGTAAACGAAAATGCTCAAATGGATGCAGATGTGTTAGAAAAAACTATGGCTCATCTTCAATCTGAAGGTAAAATTGTTGCTTGTGTCGTTGCGACCGCAGGTACAACAGATGCTGGCGCGATTGATCCACTCAAGAAAATCCGTGAAATTACCAATAAATATGGTTCATGGATGCACATTGATGCGGCTTGGGGCGGTGCACTGATTCTTTCAAATGATCATCGTGCAATGTTAGATGGTATCGAGTTATCTGATTCGATCACACTAGATTTCCATAAGCATTATTTCCAAAGCATTAGCTGTGGCGCTTTCTTATTGAAAGATGAGGCAAACTATCGCTTTATGCATTACGAAGCAGAATATTTGAACTCTGCTTATGATGAAGAACACGGGGTTCCAAACCTAGTTTCTAAATCATTGCAAACAACTCGTCGTTTTGATGCATTGAAATTGTGGATGACTGTAGAGGCATTAGGCGAAGAGCTTTATGGTTCAATGATCGATCACGGTGTGAAGTTAACGCGTGAAGTTGCTGATTATATCAAAGCAACTGCGGGTCTTGAGTTGTTGATCGAACCACAATTCGCTTCAGTGTTGTTCCGTGTGATGCCAGAAGGTTATCCTACAGAGTTTATTGATAGCTTGAATCAAAACGTTGCAGATGAATTATTTGCACGTGGTGAAGCAAATATCGGTGTAACAAAAGTGGGTAATGTTCAGTCATTGAAGATGACGACTTTAAGCCCAGTTGCGACACTTGAAAACGTTCAAAACTTGCTTGCGCTTGTACTTGCAGAAGCCGATCGTATTAAAGATGCAATTGTTGCTGGTACTTATGTTCCTGCGATTGATTAATTGCAATTTAATTTGATATGCCAATAAAAAAAGAGGTCTTTGCAAGACCTCTTTTTTTATTTATAAATTTTTAGAAAATTATATTAGGCTGCAAAAATTGGACTGAATCCCATTTTTCGCAATAGTTTTCGATACATGCTTGAACTGCGATCTGCTGGAAAATGAGCTTCCATGGATAAGTCTAATGGTAAATATTCAGGTTTTTGTGTTTCAACAATCAGTCGGTCTTCTTCAAAAATTTCTAGATTAAATTTATAAGCCTCCTCAATTGGTAAATCCTTGTCATAATTACGACAGATCGGCGCAAACAGACGTGTTTTTCGGGCAGATACTGGCGACGCGGCATTCATAATTACTTGTTTAGTCTCGTTAGGAAAATGAATTGTCAGCGTGGCTGTAAAAGGTAGGCTGATCTCGAAATGTCTCAACCATTGAAAGCCGTCTTTGCCACGTTGATCTGTACCTATTGGATAACGCCCGACGCTACTAATGTAATCTGCTTCAAAACCATATGTTGTTTCAGTTGTCACGTAATCAGGAACTTCGACATTCTCTGGATCCCCAAAAGTATCAGGATGTACCCATGCAAAATGTGCGACATCAATGAATCCTTCAAGTTGTCGACCTGCAAAACAATTTAGATCAACAGACGGACAAACCAATTGTTGAAAATCAGTATGTTCCCAGTAAGGCATTTCAGGAATATTTGCTAAAGCATCAGATGTAGCTGTGAGGTTGCACCAGATCAGCCCATATTTTTCTAGCGCAGCATAAGTTTTTAAATGAAAGCGTTCAGAGATCTTGTGTTGAGGGTGGGCTGGAATACGGTTGCATTTTCCATTTTCACCAAAACGTAAACCATGATAGCGACAAACAATACCATTACCATCATTATGGCCTAAACTCAGAGGAACTCCACGATGTGGACAAGCATCTTTGGCGACAACCAGTTGATCGGCCATTTTGTAGATGACCAGCGGCATATCGAGCAACATTGCGGCAGTAGGTTGTTCTGAAATATCACGGGCTAAGGCAATTGGATACCAGTGTTGAGCGAGCAAGTGCCAATCATGCTCTGAAAATGTCATGTGAACGGGCAAATCTGGATTAAATGTTGCGATGGTTTTTGTGTTCATGATCTGATCTTTCTATCTATTTAAATCAAATATAGATCAGGGTCTGTTGACATTTACTGTTC
>NZ_DJLC01000179.1:0-9724 GCF_002434875.1 Acinetobacter sp. UBA6526
AGATTTTTTAAAATAAGGGAGCACCTCATCATAAGACCACCCTGTATTTCCTAAAGCAGCCCAGTGATCATAATCATCACGATGGCCGCGAACATAAACCATCGCATTGATGGCTGAACTCCCTCCTAAACATTTTCCTCGTGGTTGATATCCTTTACGTCCATTTAGTCCTTTTTGCGGAATTGTTTCTAAAGCCCAATTATTTATTTTTGTTGGAATACTAATTACGGCAGCGGCAGGTGTATTTACCAGCCAACTATTTCCATCACCACCAGCTTCCAAAAGGCAAACTGAAACATTTGGGTTTTCAGACAATCGCCCAGCCAGTACACAACCAGCTGAGCCGCCACCAATCACTACAAAATCAAATGCTGTTTGTGTCATTTCTTTCCCTGTTATTTTCTTTATAAAAGTTAAAGCATTATGCCTAAGATATCTTATAAACAAACGATCGCCTGTCTAACAGATGTAAATAATTAAAATTAGCTTTTGCAACTCAAAATCTCAATAGCTAAATGCAGCATCCCCTTTGCCATAATTCATCAATCTACAAAAATATCCAAAACTTTTATATGCTTTCATTTATTAAATCTAAATACGATTCTTCAAAACATAGAAAATCGTTTTGGTCATCTCAGCAAAATGTAAAATATTCTAATTGCATTAAGATCCATTCAATTATTTTTAGTGAAAAATCCACTTTTGTTAAATATTGTTAATTTGATACATATCAGTTACATTTAAATCATGTATAGATTCAGCAATAAAGATGTCTCAATCAACTCTAAATCAGTACTACGATGAATTAATTGATTTAATTTATAAAATTCTAGATACACCTGAGAACTGGGTTCATTTTGGACAACGTTTAACTCAGATTTTGGATGCGACCTATATTCAAGTTCAAGCACTAGATGTCTGTAATCAAGCGATTTCCTTTAGTGCAGGTGGCGGTCGATTAAATGATGTTGACCGTGTAGCATCTGATCTTGCTTATTTACATTATCCAGTTGATTCAGATCCTCGCTGGGAATATTTCTTACAACTTAGCTTAGAAGATCAGCATAAATGGTATCAATGTCATCACCATATTGATCATGCCTTTGTTGAACAGTCCAAGCTATATCAGCAAGTGTTACTGCCTTTTGATTTACGCTATGTTGCCGTGAAAGCATTGGTATTAGATGAGCAGCTTTGTATTGCCTTCATTATTCATACATCAGAAAAACAACAGCCCCTACAAAATGAAAAAATTGACTTCTTAAATCGCTTGCTTCCGCATTTGGAACGCGTCCTCAAAACTCAACGCCAACTATATAAATTTTCTACCGATAGTATTGTGGGTTATTCATTGATAAATAAGCTGCATCAGCCGATCGTATTGCTTAACTTATCTGGAGGTGTGGTTCATTACAATACTGCGGTTTCAACACTATTAGAAAAAACCAATCTCATTCAACTGCAGAATAATCAAATCTACTTAGATCAACCTTATCAACAGCAATTAAAAGATAATCTCCGCGAAATCGAAGCACTTTTTAGGCAACAAACATTTGATAATGAATTACTTCAAGACGGCGGTATAAAAATACAGTCAGAAAGTGGTGAAACACTGTATATCTTTGCCAGCCTACTTGCGACTGAGCAAGAGTTAAAAGCTTTTGGCATTCGTCCTCTAGTGATGCTCACTTTATTTCATCCTGAACATTCAATCTCTGTAGATATTCAACTATTAAGCTCTGTGTTCAAATTTACACCTGCCGAGTGTAAAGTCGCACTAAGTCTCTTAGACGGTTTTTCAACTAAAGAAATTGCACAGAAAAATAAAGTGCGTGCAGATACTGTCAAAAAGCAAATACAGTCAATTTATAGAAAAACATCAACACACAAACAATCTGAACTGGTGAAGATTCTTCTTAACTTCCCGAAAGCGATCTAGTTTTGTTGCTGATAAATACGTTCTATTACGGAGAAAATTTAACAAAAATGTGCTTAAGCATTCATATTTCTATATTCATTATAAATCATGATTAAACCGCCAATCACAATAAACATAAGTCCCAATAGCTTTAAACCATCTACTTTTTTTACTTGCATCCCAAGAAAGCCTGTACTGTCGACAAGTGTGGCAAACAGCATCTGACCTAAAAATACCCAGAGTAAGGTATTAGTTGCACCAATTTTAGGAGCAGCAAGGAACATACATAAAATATAGAGTGAACCTAAAAGACCAGGCAACCACATCCACCAAGAGGCTTGCTGATATAAAGACGGCTTAACACTTCCATCAATCATCAATGCAATGATCAATGAAGCCACCGCTCCACCCACATAAAGCACAAGTGTTGATTGTATTTGTGAAGCACCGCTGGCATTACGAAAGGCACTCACCATTGCCAATTGTAGAGGAACGATTAAACCACCTAAAATACTAATCAATACATAGCTGATATTATGCATTCGCGACCTCTCTTTTTATTGTTTAAATCAACTGTTTGAATCTTTATTAAAGTTTTGTACTCCTATACTTATCACTTAAAACCGCTGAAATGCAAACGATCTATTTTTCTTATATTTTTGATAGACATATATTTAGTGGCTAAAAATTAAAATTTAGTCGTGATTTTTTATTAAATCATTCAGATATTTAACTTAGTAATCCTTAATATAAAATTAGATAAAATAAAGAGTATGGATAGAACTTTTTAAATGAATATAGCTATGAGAATATTAAAATTTAGATATAAAAAAACCGCTAACTTAGCGGTAATTTATCTCATCTTTAAGATGATGGTCGGAGCAGTAGGATTCGAACCTACGACCCCCTGGTCCCAAACCAGGTGCACTACCAGGCTGTGCTATGCTCCGTTTGTGGGGTGAATGACGGGATTCGAACCCGCGACAACCGGAATCACAATCCGGGGCTCTACCAACTGAGCTACATCCACCATCAACATTTAGTTCTATGTACCAAGCGACCAAATGGCGCGCCTGACAGGATTCGAACCTGTGACCATCCGCTTAGAAGGCGGATGCTCTATCCAACTGAGCTACAGGCGCATAACGATGATATTAATATCAAGCGATACTTCGCCGATCTTAAAACAATGTTTTGCAACATTATTTTAAATGGTCGGAGCAGTAGGATTCGAACCTACGACCCCCTGGTCCCAAACCAGGTGCACTACCAGGCTGTGCTATGCTCCGATTTTTCTCAGCTTTTATTGTATCGCACATCGTGCGGTACGGTGTGCATTCTAGGCGCGACGCCCTAGAACGTCAACACCTATTTTTCAAAAATGTAATAAATCCTTATCAAATGTATATTTAACAAACACCTTGGCGTTTTTTAACGCTTTAATGAAGCACTAAAGTTCAACATTCGATCTAATGGTAATTTAGCTCGCTCAGCTAAAGCAGGATCAACGTGTATTTCTTGATCACTATGTTGTAGTACATGCAAAATACCATCGAGTTCGTTCATTGCCATCCACGGACAATGTGCACATGAACGACAGGTTGCCCCCTCACCTGCAGTTGGAGCTTCAAATAATTCTTTATCCGGCGCTGCTTGCTGCATTTTGTAGAAAATACCACGATCAGTTGCCACAATCATTTGTTTATGCGGCAAGGTCTGTGCTGCTTTAATCAGCTGCGATGTGCTTCCCACCGCATCAGCAATATCAACCACAGATTCAGGTGACTCTGGATGTACCAAAACAGCTGCATCTGGATAAAGTGCCTTCATTTGTGCAATACCACGGGCACGGAATTCTTCATGCACGATACAAGCACCATCCCACAGCAACATGTCAGCGCCTGTTTTCTTTTGAATATAGCGACCTAAGTGTTGATCTGGTGCCCAAATAATTTTCTCACCTAAGCTATCCAAATGCTCAATGATTTCTACAGCACAGCTAGATGTAACCACCCAATCTGCGCGTGCTTTCACCGCAGCTGAGGTATTTGCATAAACCACAACAGTATGGTCGGGATGCTGATCACAAAATGCTGTGAACTCATCGACTGGACAACCTAAATCCAAAGAACAGGTTGCCTCTAATGTCGGCATTAATACTGTTTTCTCAGGAGATAAAATTTTTGCAGTTTCGCCCATAAACTTTACTCCAGCAACCACAAGGGTTGAAGCAGCATGATCACGACCAAAACGTGCCATCTCTAATGAGTCAGAAACACAACCACCCGTAAGCTCTGCAAGCTCTTGCACATCAGGATCACAGTAATAGTGCGCCACAAGTACAGCATCTCGTTTTTTGAGCTCTGCTGCGATCTGCGCAAACTCCTCTTGTTTCACTTCTGGGCTAAGGCTATTGTCCTTAGGCTCGCCCAAACGATCTAAATGCGCTTGCACAATATTTTTGGCTTCGTTCGCAATTAAATTCGCATCATTCATAAAACGTCTTCTCTATCCTGCGTGCTTGCATCACTGCAAACTTATAACGTGGGTATGGTGATCATTCGAGGTCAATCACATCGTCCACAAATAGGCAATATAAAAAAGCCCCACTGTGGAGGCTTTTATTATAACGCAAATTTACGAGCGATAATCGGCATTAATTTTGACGTAGTCGTAAGAAAAGTCACAGGTATAGACCGTATCCGTTGCTGAACCGCGACCTAGATCGATACGAATGCTAATTTCTTTTTTCGCCATGACAGCGGCACCAGCTTCTTCGGTATAGTCTGGATTTGCACCACCATCTAAGCAAATTTGCACATCGCCTAACCAAACCTGTACTTTACTGCTATCTAAATTCGGTACACCAGCCTTTCCAATCGCCATGACAATACGGCCCCAGTTTGGATCTGACGCAAATAATGCCGTTTTGATGAGTGGAGACTCTGCAACACTATAAGCCACATCACAACATTCTTGCGTATTTGCACCACCATCAACCTGTACGGTAATGAATTTTGTTGCCCCCTCACCATCACGTACAATCAACTGTGCAAGACGATCCATAATACGCGACAACACTTCAAGCACTTTTTGATAACGTGCGTCATCTTGATGTTGAATTTCAGCCCCGCCAGCAAGACCTGTCGCAATAAAGATACACGAGTCATTTGTCGATGTATCTCCATCTATAGTGATGCGGTTGAATGAATGCTCAACGGTTGTTTTTAAAAGTTGCTCAACCATATCTTTCGCAACTGGTGCATCTGTTGCTACAAAACTCAACATGGTCGCCATATTCGGGCGAATCATGCCAGCCCCTTTACTAATACCAGTCATAGTATAAGTCACACCATCCAGTTCAAACTGTTCAGATGCACCTTTTGGTGTGGTATCTGTGGTCATGATGCCTGATGCAGCGTCCGCCCAACGATCAGCATTTAAATCATTTAACGCAGGTTGAATGCCTTGTACTAAACGATCAATTGGTAATTGCTCACCGATCACACCTGTTGAAAAAGGTAAAATCTGATTGGCTTGAACACCTGTTAACTCAGCTAACTTCGCACAAGTCGCTTCTGCATTTTGATAGCCTATAGCACCAGTCGCCGCATTGGCATTGCCTGTATTAATGATCAAGTAACGTGGCGTATTCTCGGCTAAATGTTTTTTACTGAGCAAAACGGGTGCAGCAGCAAATGCGCTTTGGGTAAATACCCCTGCGATATTTGAACCTTCAGCAAATTCAAAAATAACTAAATCTCGTCGATTTGGATAACGCACATACGCCTCAGTTGAGCCAATTTTTACACCCTGCACCACATGCATAAGTGGCATAGTTACGTCACCAACAGCCATTTTTAAACTTCCTTTCAACTTGTTATGAAAAAGAAAATGAATATATACCATACCCTACATATGAGACTCGGACAGGTTATCTACAACCTGCGTAGTATCTGTAATATCTCGTTTCTGCGATAGATAAAAACAAATGCCACAAGTGAACAGGTTTTGTAGATGAGAATGCCTTTGGTTACTTTGGGCGAAACCAAAGTAACTCGAACCGAAGGTTATTCCTATAATTGAATTACGCTAGACAAGATACCGCCTTTTCAGTAATTTATTTACAGTTCAAGTCATAAAATATGTTATTCATATCTGATTTGGTAGCTTATTCCAAAAAGAAGTGAAAATCGAGTATTAACAATACAGATTACAGAGTTTGGCTTTGCTCCAAACTCAATAAAATCTGCTTCTTATCCAAACCACCTGCAAAACCCACCAACGCCCCAGTCGAACCAATCACCCGATGACACGGCGCAATAATCGAAATCGGATTCTTCCCATTGGCAGCACCCACCGCACGCACTGCTTTTTGATTCCCCAACTGAACGGCAATCTCTTTATAACTACGCGTTTCCCCAAAAGGAATCGTCAATAGTGCCTGCCAAACCTGTTGCTGAAATGCTGTGCCTTGAAAATCCAATGGCAAATCAAATTGCTGACGCTGTCCTAAAAAATATTCTTCAAGTTGTTGTTTTACCTTTAACAATATTGGATGCTGAACATTCTCAACCAACTCAGCAAGCCGAACACGCTTATGATCTTCATTGTCCCACATCACAGCAACCAAGGCTTGATCATGTGCAACCAGTTTTAATGCACCCACAGGAGAATCCATGTACATATATACCAGTTGCATCACACTCTCCTTAGAACATTAATTTGATGACAATTTCATCAGCATTAAACCCGATACGATCAAAACTGCTGCGATCATTCGCATTGCCGTCATCGGCTCATTCAATACCACAATTCCCACAATAAACGATCCAATTGCACCAATCCCTGTCCAAATGGTATACGCTGTTCCAAGAGGTAAAGTCCGCATGGAAATCGACAAAAGGACCACACTTAATATCATGAAAATGATCGTGATAATACTTGGTGTTAAACGAGTGAAACCTTCGGATAGCTTCATCGAATATGCCCAAATGACTTCAAACACACCTGCTAAAATTAAAATCGCCCAAGCCATTTTTTACTCACACTTTAAATGGTTGGGTCGTCCCAACATCAAACCAATCAAAGGGGTCGTCCCCTTCGGCTTCAAAGTGTAATTCAAATCTTTTTAAATATGTGAATTGTTATGTATCCAAACAATCTAACCCACTGAAAATAAAATATATTGATCAATTGTATTATTGCCAAACAATGCTATCTACACGCATTAATTCACATGCACCATTTCCCGTATCTTCTCTTGATAAAGAACTTTTCCAACGCCAACCATCTTTTGCCTGAATTTCAATTAAAGAACCTTTGAGATACACGAGATCATCTTTCTTTAATTTCTTCATTTGTTTAGCAATAGAAGCATCGGCGGGTACTAAATGCATATTGGCGCTATGCGTTGCAATTTCCCGTAATGGAATCGGAGGTTCATGATCCACACGCCAATAATACCAACGATTGCTCTGTGAAATATCAATTTCCTTATAGACTTGGGGATTCGCCATATCATCCCATCCAACAGCGATATCCATCGGCGAATACTCAGCTTCGCGCCCAAAGTTATAATCTTCTCTCGAAAGCACTCTAAATGAACCTTCATAATTTTGTAAATTAACAACTTGAACATCTTGATGGGTCGTAAGTTGACTGATATCTGGCGTTGGTTTTATCAGTTTTGTCCAAACTAACCAAGCCAGAGCCAAACCTAACACACCATACATCCATCTCGGCATTCCATTAATCCTTTTTCTTTTGCAAGGCTTCTATCCTGAGCCTAAACCACGTAAAAATAGCGTAAAAAAACTTCTGAAAAACATGAAGCAAATGATACTGAGAACCCTCATGTTGTGGCATAGAATCAAATGAATCCGACTTTTGGATAAACACTTCCACAGGTTCATAATGAGGCATCGTTTGCTGTAACTCAGCACCTAAACTCAAATATTCCAATGCTGTAGTCACACTTTCTATCTCTTGCTGATGATATAACACCAAATGACGGGCATCTAAATCGATACTATGTTCAATCAACAGCTCAGAAAATGGTAACAATGCCTTCCTGACTCTTTGTACTTCCACCATACTGCTCATATGTGGAATGTAATAAAAACTGACATTCATACTGCCATCAGTTGGTATCAGCTCTAACTGGGAAGAAGTTACGGCTTGAGACTTTTCTCTTGGCTTAGCCGTTTGGATTGATTTTTCTGTTATTTGATTGTCTTGTTGTTCTAAAGCCATTTATGCACCATGAATGACTCAAAAAAGATACTGCTAGTATAAACTAACAGTATCTCAGAAACGTGACATTTTAGACAAAGTATCAGAACTTTAGCGTAAAGCCTGCGCCGTATAGCCAACCTTTTTCACTGTCAGAACCTTCCTGCCAAAGCGTTTTATCAGCACCTTTATGGTATGCATAAGCAATATCAATAAATGGCATGATCTTTTTATTGATTTCATAGCGTGTTTGCACGCCAGCCTGAAGCTTTGATAGACCTGTTTTCTGTGCGTATTTTGATTTATCACTCAGCACAAGATCAGCTTGCAAATATGGCTGAGCAATCAACTTTTGCGTAAATAAAAAATCACGACTGGTATCCAAACTTAATTGCCAACGTTGATCTTGGCCAGCATACAAATAAGCTTCTGTCTCAAAGAAATAAGGCGCTAGACCATGTAAGCCAAATACTGCGCTCCACTGATTTTTATCTAAACTTTGCTCAGGCATATATTGATAACGAACACCTGCTTGTACATCCCAGAAGTCTGCAATATTACGGCTGTATAATGCCATCGTTTCTGTATCTGCTTTTTCAGATTCAGCTTTTTCTACATGTGCCTTAATGAAAATCTTATTTTCATCTGAGCCAATCCATGTTTTAAGCTCTGTACTCGCTCTACCTCGTCCATGCTCATCTAAAGTCCAAGCATTTTCTAAAGTCGTGGCTTGATAAATCTGACCACCATGCTCACGGCGGTGATCATGTGCATAATGTACGGCATCCGTTGGAGCTGCCTTTACTGTTTGATGTTGTGAATGATCTATTAGTGATGCTTCATTCATTGATGTCATCTGATGAGCTGAATGATCCATTTCCGTCATTTGATGTGATTCATAAGCAAAGGTGATTGCGCTTGATGTAGACACAACACTGCCAATCAATAACAACTTTAGCATTTTATTCACCTCGGGAGATTGCTTAGTGATGTGCATGGCGTGCTCCTTCTGATGGTGCTGTTGCATTGGGTTGATTCACTGTTTTTGAATCATCCACATTTGCCACAATCAATTTATTCATCATGCCTGCGGACATGTGATACAACAAATGACAATGGATTGCCCATTCACCTAACTCATCAGCAGTTAACAATGCAGTCACCGTTTGTCCCGGTGGAACGACAACAGTGTGTTTATTTGGCATATCAATCGCAGCTTGACCATTTTCTAACTGCATAAACATGCCATGCAGGTGCATTGGATGCGCCATCATACTGTCATTAATAAATTTCAGTCGAATACGCTCTCCAAATTTCACTTGTAATGGCTCGGCATCGCTAAACTTTTTACCATTCATGGTCCACATATAGCGTTCCATATTCCCACCAAGACGAATGACCAATTCTCTTTCTGCTGGACGTGTATCAGGCTGCGGTGTTAATGATTTTAGATCAGCATATTGCAATGCTTTATGACCTATTGGCGTGGATGCATTCGCCCAACCTTGAACAGATTCAGCCTTCACATTTTCATGCTGAGAACTCATCCGTTGCTGATGCATATCATTCATT
>NZ_DJLC01000055.1:0-178 GCF_002434875.1 Acinetobacter sp. UBA6526
ATAAGCGTCTCCGCTTTATTTAGGCGGATCGATCAAGGCACATTGGGGTTTGGCTGATCCATCACACTTAGACTTACCTAAAGAAGAAAAATTACAGGCATTCCAAGTGACTGTAGACCATATCAATCGTCGTTTAGATGCTTTATTTGCATTGGATACAGCACATATGTCTCGTCCT
>NZ_DJLC01000055.1:493-12249 GCF_002434875.1 Acinetobacter sp. UBA6526
TACAGCACATATGTCTCGTCCTGAATTGATTGCTGCAATCAATCACATCTCAGATATTGAATGAGAAAATTATGGCTCAACAAAGATTATCCTTTTTAGATCGTAACCTCACGCTATGGATTTTTATTGCCATGGCTTTAGGGATTGCGATAGGCGTGTTTTTTCCGCAAGCCTCTGTCGCTTTGGATAAAATGAGTGTGGATTCAGTCAATATTCCTATTGCGATAGGTTTGATTTTGATGATGTATCCGCCATTAGCTAAAGTGGATTATGCAGCGCTACCACAAGTGTTTAAAGACAAAAAAACCTTAACTTTGTCCTTAGTACAGAACTGGGTGATAGCACCAGTATTGATGTTTGCCTTAGCCATTGTTTTTCTACATAGCTATCCAGAGTATATGACAGGCTTAATCCTGATAGGACTGGCTCGTTGTATTGCGATGGTCTTGGTGTGGAACGGTTTGGCCTGTGGGGATAACCAATATGTTGCTGCATTGGTGGCTTTTAACAGTATCTTCCAAATTTTATTTTTCAGTACCTATGCTTGGTTGTTCTTGACCTTCTTACCACCTTATTTTGGTGTTGCAGGGCAAGTGATCAATGTGGATTTCTGGACGATTACTCATGCGGTATTCGTGTATTTAGGGATTCCGTTCTTCCTTGGCTTTATGACACGATTTATTCTGGTTCGAGCGAAAGGTTTGGATTGGTATCAAAATGTCTTCTTACCAAAAATTAGCCCACTGAGTTTGCTTGCTTTGTTGTTCACGATTGTGGCGATGTTTAGCCTCAAAGGAAATGATGTGGTGAGTTTACCACTGGATGTTTTACGTATTGCCATTCCATTGACCATTTACTTTATTGTGATGTTCTTCATCAGCTTCTTTATGAGCAAATGGATGGGCAATGATTACCCTAAAACTACAGCAATTTCCTTTACTGCTGCGGGGAATAACTTTGAATTGGCGTTGGCTGTAGCGATTGCAACTTTTGGTTTAGCTTCACCTGTGGCGTTTACTACTGTAATTGGTCCACTGGTTGAAGTACCAGTGTTGATTGCTTTAGTCAGTGTGTCTTTGTGGCTCAGAAAAAAGTTTTTTAAAGCAGAGGTGTAATTTCTATGACTCTCCCAAATGTAGATATGAATCTTCTCGATCAACCGACTTTAGAAAAAGTACAAGCTAAAGAGCTGGATCATCCACCGCGTATTTTGCTGCTGTATGGTTCAAACCGTGAGCGCTCATACAGCCGATTGGCGGTGATGGAAGCAGGACGTATTTTGGAGCAGTTTGGCGCTGAAGTAAAAATCTTTCATCCAAAAGGCCTACCCTTACCCGAAGATGCGGAAATTGAGCATCCAAAGGTTAAAGAAGTGCATAATCAATCGCTTGCTGTTTAAATTCGGGACTAAAACGTTTAGCCATTTCTTGAATCTCCAAAGATTAAAGTTACGTTATCTTTAGAGGGACGTGCTGTCCATTATTTTGTCTAGGATCACTACTATATTGACGTTTATTCTAATCTACGCATAACTTAAAACCCTGAAAGCCGAAACTTTCAGGGTTACGCGAATGTTATTAATCATAAAATAATTGATTAATATGAACTTTTTTCGACTTTAAACGTTGTGTTGGTGAACTTAAACCGAACCCAGTATTCAGGACCAATCAAACTGTATTTTAAAGTGGTAAGTCGCATCCCAATGTAGTTCTGATTTGTATCGTAAAAATTGGATTCTATACCATAAACCAAAGGCTCTACCCCTGAGTTCATGCAGGTAATATCACTCCACCCAATACTGGTTTTACCTTCTCGGAATACAAAAGGTTCAACATCTGTATAGAGCTGAGATTCAGCAAAAGGGGTAAAGTCGGTATCTTCGCGTGCTACAAAAAATATGAGCCGAATACTCCTAAAACCTCGAATAGTCGTTTCCTGTTTCGACAAAATACCTAGAGTGTGATTTTCAGCATTGTTAGCCCAGACTGCTTCGATAATTTTACTCGACGTGGCACGCAGCATATCCTCAACAGTCACAGGACTAAATGTTTTCTGATCCATTGAAAAATCATCAACATTCATAAACTCAGCAGAAACAAGCAATGAATGAACCTGAAACATTGGATTGTTACATAAGACAGCTTCTTCAAAACGATTATAAGCCTTTCTAGAATTGCCTAATGAAGAATCCCAGTGATTTTTCAAGCTCATAAAATCTCGTGTTTTAGATCTCACTTTTAGATCCTGACAGAACCCATCAACAACTGCTTCAAACTGTTGATACAATCCAAGTGGAAAGTCAATGAGTCTGTGCTTGTACAGTAAATCAACCATCAGCTTTATTTCAGGTCTGATGATCACATCTGAAAATTTACCTGTCAGGAAAGGATTAATCGGAATATCCTGAATAATCTTGAGTAAATTAACACCCTTGGGCGTTAGATAAACATGAGGCACCAGATAGTCGTAAGTTGGTTGTTTGGAGATAATCTTAAAAGTCTTATTTTCAGTAATCATGAGATACAACTTCAGATAATCATCCAAGCCAACAGGAGGGCGATTATTGGGTATATAGCCAATAAAAGGCTGGATATACGCTTGAGTGATATGGTGAGTACTGAGTAGAGATGCATAGGATTCGTCAGGCTGTAATCTAATCATGCTTCATCTCCCGCAAAGGCATTGAGTTCTAGGTGGTTTTTTCTCGGACGACCACGAGTCTGTGGTTTTAAAGGCTGACTAATCTGGAAACGTCTTCCATTTTTCATATTGCTGAAAATGAATAACTGACTGGTTTTACAGTGATATTCAAAACCCTCTTCAAGCCACTTTCTTTTCTGCGATTGGTTGTATTCAATCGTGCCTAAAAAACAGTTTTCATAAGTATGCTTCCGCATATTACAGATGTAGGCATAACCTTGATCATTGGTCACTTTTTTCCAAAGCTTTTCAATACCTTGTGCGAGGCTAATGTCTTCCTGATTTTTATTCCCATTGAAAAACCAGAATGTATGCAGATGGAATCCACGTCTTGGCGTATATTCAAAACGAAAAATATAACCGATGGCTTGTTTCAACACAGGATTATGCCGCTTGTTTTCTAATAGTTGTTCAACACACTTTTTAAATGCATCAAAATCATTTTTAGATAAACAATCTTCAGCTTTGAAACAGGTTTGCAGTAATGTTTCAGGTTTATGTTTGAGATATAAATCAAGTCGAACAACGACTACACGCGAATACCGTTCAATTAAAGAGTTGAACATTTCGATCATTCGAGACTTATTTTTTTTCAGATTCTTCCGCTCATCGTAAACTTTGCGTCTGATGTTCGGGCGACGAAAAAAGGCACGAATTAATCGAATAAACTTATTTATTGCATTAATGTACGGGAGCAAATTCTCCTTTAGACTGGAAGGTAAAGGTGTGCCATTACGTAGAAGATCTAATTCATCCTCTGACATCTGGCTTAGTGCATAATCAAATGCTTGAATGTCAAGACCCTTTATAATGTCTGAAAGCGTAGAATAGTTTATAAGTTCTGCAATATCAGAAGGTAAATTACTCATTTGAGCAGGGTGTTTGACGGCAAAGCCATAGCGACCATTCGATAGTCTTTTCGTTTCAGTTGTGACTTCAGGGAAGTTACGTTTTTTGAACTGTTTGACCAGTTTAGCTTTCCCTATAGCAGGAGCTAGGATGTTATCCTGTGAATTTACTAAAAAGGTGGTTTTATAACCATCGTTGACTGGAGTAATTTGCAGTTCGGTTTCAAATTGCTGGAGCCATTGGTCATGTGTTCCCATATGTCGACCAGCATTTACATTTATAATGCGCATATAAATTAAACTCGATTTAAAGTTAAAAGCGCAACTGTGATCAGTATTCTGGGTATAGGCATCCAATGGATACTGTTTAGCGCAGTATCCATGATGGGATGTAAGTTGGTTAAGTTAACTTAGGATGAGTTTTAGTCATATTTACTACACCAGTACGTCTATACACCAACAACCTATATGGTCATATGAGTATTGATGTATCTGAATACTTTAAAACTACTGATCATCTATAAATAGATAGAATATTCTTTGATTTATAGATATAGAGTAATAGTAAATATATAAGACCGTAATTCATTGAAAATTAAAATGATAGCCTAGCCATACTTATAATTTCAGAATGCATTGCACAGCTGCATTATGTTTTGAATTTACAAGTACAGCGTTAGCTCTCAGTATTCCCTTGATTACGTGTTGAAATTTTACTTTCAATCCACTCTTCAACCTCGCTGAGTAACCAGCGTGATGCCCGGTTTAACTTCACAGGTTTAGGGAAGTCTGGGTCGTAACGTTTCGAGCGTGGGTTTAGTCGGTCATAAACGGATGACCGAGATAAACCTATGAGTTTGATCAGCTGAGGAAGCTTGAGCATTTGAACTGCATCGTAGCTGGTATTCAATTTCATCTCCTTGTGTCGTGTTGGTTTGATTTGGAAAGCGTTAAACTAACAAGCACAAGATACCCAGATGAAAATGCAGTTTAAAAAGGAAGTGCGTGGAAAATGTCATCAATTTTCTATTTAGTGTGAATGGTGTAGTTTAATAAATCACGTAAAGACTCATATAGTTCTTTATTTTCTTTTAGAATTCTATTTGTATCGCCAATAAAATTTCTTTTAACTGGGGATACTGGATATATTTGAGATTTAAAACCTCTCTGTTTTTTAGCGGATTTATTCCTACCGATTTTTGTTTTTAGCTCATTGAGTGGAGCAGTATCATGAATAGATGTAGTGGGCGTAAATAAGCTTAAGTCATAAGTGGTTTCAGTCTTACTTAATGGATTTGTTAGATTTTTCACAATATGTTTGTGCAGCTGTTTTTTAAATTTAAGCTGTTGAATAGTTTTTTTCTTTTCTTCCCTTAGACATTTTTTATGTTCTTTCTTTTTAGCTTTCATTTTGGTTTCTAATTTTGATTTTAATGCTGGTGTAAATTTTGTTCCAATCTTTGCAATGACCTTAACTCTTTGGCTTCTGTTTAAGATTTGTGTTTGGTATTTATTGAGTTGAGCACGTAATAGAATATCAATATTGACATTCTGTTTTTTGTACATTTTTTCTTTACGCGAATACATTTTTTTGATCGTTGTTCGAACATAGAGTTCTGCTCTGATGTTTAAATACTCAGTTAGACGCTCAAGCAGGATTTGTTGGGTTTTTACTTTTGGGCGGATCTGTGATTTAAGTTGGCGTTCTTCAAATTTATTTTTGAACGGACCTTTAAGTTTATTTAAAAGCAGAGCTAACTCTCGTAGAGTTTTTTTGTCTTGTTTTGAAAATTTTAATTCATCCCAAAGATGTTCATGGCTATCTTGGTATTTATTGATAAATCCTTTTACAAAGTCAATATAAGCCTTTTCTTTGATCTTGTCTGCTTCCTGCGAAAGGAAGCTGTTCTGTATTTGATGAATCGTCTGCTGAAGACTTTCAGGTATATCTTTTAAATTATAACAATCACGATGTGTTGAATAATCCCTAAGTAATGTGCGATAAAGGCGTTCTATTTCGTCATGATTTCTAGCTTCAACAGTGCAATGAAAGCTTCTTATAGCTTGAATGATTTCATCATAATGTTTTGGTAAATATTCACAATCAAGCTTTTCAACTTCATAATTGCCATTTTTATCTGGAAAATAAGCTTTCACTAGATCTTTACAAAGCCTTTTAATTTTATCTTCTTCCGATTCTCGGAACAAACCTTCATCGTGTAAGGTATATATTGCCTTCCTCAAATCTTCTTCATTAGATGCCATGAGGATAGATTTATGGGAACCCAAAAATGGAGTCGAGCGGATTTTTTCAAATATAAATTTTTCTAGTGCATTCACTATCAGTATTTGTTCTTGTAGCTGAGAACTTGGCATGAGTACTCCTTAGTTACGCCCTTAACGTCTGTACAGACTTAGCCCTTTTTATGTACGGACTTAATAATTAATACATTTTTTATCAGCATCTTACAAGATAATTCAGGGAATATTAGATTTGTGAAAAATGAATTTAATTAGATGAGTCCGATGAACTCGGTACCTTTATCTTTAGAATAACGGGTTTTAACAGCATACGAACGTTGGCCGCACGGCTGAGTTATTACCATGCGGCATTGAATGGCTTGCTGTCATGCCTACCGCTGCAATTGACTCTTCGAGAAAGTCTACGACGCAAAGCTATCGAACACCTGTGTATTACGTGGATTTAACTTTACGTGATGCCATTAATCTTCAATAAGCCATTCAAATGGCACGGCAAGGCTATGACAATGCACATTTTGAAACTGACATTGAGGAGGGTATGGATGTGGTGGAGGAGTTTTATGCAAATGAAAATTCAGAAACTGACCAAGTACAGGCTGAACTGAAAGCTAAGTCCAAGGTGAAGCTTCATCAGGCTGAGAACTTTGTACAGGGTATTTAAAAAGGCTTGCAGAGAAGTGTGAGTGCGGTGAATTAGAGGCTTGTAAATATACTGTCTGAGATGGTTTTTATGGTTGATATGTGTTTCTGTGCCTATCTTTTGGAGAGTTTTTTGCTGATTAGCGTATTTAGCCATGCAGAATAACCATCGTTATGAAAATCTAAAGTTTAACTGAGGTACTGAATAAAGACATACCTGACTTGAACTGGCTTGCGAAATATGCCACGGCTTTTTTTTAATATGCTCTTTTTTTAGTAACTCTTTGGAGTTCATGTTTTAGCATTGCTAATTCTGCAAGTGGATCGGCAGATCCTATGATTTTGGGCAGTTGAGGGTCGTAAGTTTAATGAGTTGAATAGATTCATGAAACAGGAAAGATATTGTACCCGAATTGTAATTTTTCCCATAAATTGATGAGCCTGATCATTTTATACAAAAATAAGTACAAGAATGTACAAGTCAGCCATACACACAATCGTTTAATGTTTAAGAACATTCATAGCTCATGATTGCATGAAAATGAATGAAAGCTTTTTTATAACGGACTGGAATAGAAAAGAGAATAAGTAGGATCAAAAGCTATATTGAACAGGATGCGATTTTGCAGAAAACATTCGCTGGTATGTATTTTTTACATTTTAAAATACTAATTTGAAACGGTTAGATTATCCGTAGATTACTTAGTCATGCAAAAAATTGTATCAAACCAGTGATGCAAAGCCACTCTTTAGATTTGGATCTTCTGAGTGTCTAGCCATGAGTGATGGCACTCAAGTTTTTATATCTTCATGGAATAAAACTAGGATTTATTCCTTAAATATCAAATCAAGGATTTTAAAATGAATAGCACACAAAGCAATACTCAATTTCTTTTCGATTTATATGCGAACTGGTCAAGACGGATGCAGGAAAATCCGAATATGACCATTGAAGACTTTCGCAGTATGTTTGATGAATGGCATCAACCTACATTGGAACCGGAAGAAGTGTCTTATAAATTCGATGTTGTGGCAGGTGTAGAAGGTCTTTGGATTTATCCGAAAGATGCTGACTTATCCAAAGTCATCATTTATACCCATGGCGGTGGATTTGCGGTCGGTTCTTCGGCCAGTCACCGTAAGCTGGTGGGGCATTTGGCCAAGTATTTAGGGGTATCCGCATTTGTGGTTGATTACCGACGTTCACCAGAACATGTCTTCCCGGCACAAATTCAGGACGTGACAGCAGTATATAAAGAACTACTCCAGCGTGGCTTTACTGCAAAAAATATGCTGACCGCAGGGGATTCTGCGGGGGGGAATCTGGCGATATCAACCGTACTCAATCTACGAAATGAAGGGATTGAGTTGCCAGGAGCAGTGATTGCATTCTCTCCTTGGCTGGATATGGAGCACAAAGGTGAAACCCTGATCAGCAACGATGCCACTGATGCCTTGATTACAGTGGATCTGCTTAAAGGCATGTCACAAATGTTCTTGGGTGAACATGGTGATCCGGCAAATCCATTGGCGAATCCGTTAAAAGCCAATTATCAGGTTTTCCCACGTTTGTATATCAATGCCGGATCAGTTGAATCACTTGTAGACAATGCAACACGTCTTGCTGATATTGCAAAAAAAGAGGGTGTTGATGTGACTTTATCTGTGGTGGACAACATGCAGCACGTTTTTCCTTTCCTAGCTGGGCGTGCAAGTGAAGCTGATCAAGAATTAGCGAAAATTGCGCAGTGGTTTAAAGCATAAATCAGTGCCCACACGGCGTATAAAACTTAGTGAATAAAAGACTTTGTTCACTACAAGGCCGTCTATTTTATTGTTTCAAAGGAGAGATTCATGCACTGTTACTGCGTGACGCATCATGGACAACCACTCGAAGACGTTGAGAAAGAAATTCCGCAACCGAAAGGTACTGAAGTTTTACTCCATGTAAAAGCCGCAGGTCTATGCCATACGGATTTACACTTATGGGAAGGTTATTATGATCTAGGTGGGGGCAAGCGTTTATCCCTTGCAGATCGTGGGCTGAAGCCACCCTTAACCTTAAGTCATGAAATTACAGGTCAGGTGGTTGCTGTCGGTCCAGATGCGGAATCAGTCAAGGTCGGCATGGTCAGCTTGGTTCATCCATGGATTGGTTGCGGTGAATGCAACTACTGTAAACGTGGCGAAGAAAACCTGTGTGCCAAACCGCAACAGTTAGGCATCGCCAAGCCGGGTGGTTTTGCCGAATATATCATCGTGCCGCATCCACGATATCTGGTGGATATTGCAGGTCTGGATCTGGCTGAAGCTGCACCTTTGGCATGTGCAGGCGTGACAACATACAGTGCACTGAAAAAATTCGGTGATTTGATTCAAAGCGAGCCGGTGGTGATCATTGGTGCCGGTGGTTTAGGGCTGATGGCACTCGAGTTGCTCAAAGCTATGCAAGCCAAAGGCGCAATCGTAGTTGATATTGATGACAGCAAACTGGAAGCAGCACGTGCTGCCGGTGCATTATCGGTCATCAATAGCCGAAGTGAGGATGCTGCTCAACAGCTGATTCAGGCAACTGACGGTGGTGCACGTCTGATCCTTGATCTGGTTGGCAGTAATCCAACATTGAGCCTTGCCTTGGCGAGTGCTGCACGTGGTGGGCATATTGTGATCTGCGGATTGATGGGGGGAGAAATTAAGCTTTCCATTCCGGTGATTCCAATGAGACCACTCACAATCCAGGGCAGTTATGTAGGGACGGTAGAGGAATTAAGAGAGCTGGTGGAGCTGGTGAAAGAAACCCACATGTCAGCCATTCCCGTGAAAAAACTGCCAATTTCGCAGATCAATTCCGCATTTGGAGACTTGAAAGATGGCAACGTCATCGGGCGTATTGTGCTTATGCACGAAAACTGATCACCCAACGTTTTTCCATATTTAATACCCAAATCAAAATCAAGAAATTGCGCAAAGACCTGAGTGGTCTTTGTGCTAGGAAGACTCATTTTAAAAAAATGAGTCAAAACAACGGAGAGTTAAAAATGAAACAAATGAAAAACTATTTCTATCATCGTTCAAATCAAAAAATAGCTGCTTTGGTCTTTGCTTTAACTGCCGCTTTGGACCTGCAAGCCGCAGGGGTGAGTTCTGATGCCGGGGATTATCAAGCACTTCCAGGGGGAACCAACTTAGCGGTTGCCTATTACCAGCATACGGAAGCGGATAAGGCGTATGCAAATGGTGATAAAGTCGCTGATGATCTCGATTTAAGCATTGATTTGGGAATATTGCGTTACGTTCGTTTTATTGAAGTAGGGGATTGGATTGTAGATCCTCAATTCCTCTTGCCTTTTGCCAAGCAAAAGATGAATGGCGCTGATGATATCTCGGGTGTCGGTGATTTAATTGTGGGTGGTATCGCCTGGCCATTGCATGATGCTGAAAAAGGGCGCTATTTTGGTTTCGGTGGTTTTTTGACCGTACCTACCGGCAGTAATGAAACGAAGGGTTTTGCCATCAGTAATGATCGCTATCAATATAATGTTCAGGCCGGTTATTACCATGCTTTAACTGATAAATTTGCGCTTGAGGGGGTGGGGCAGTTTGAACTTTATAGCGAGCAAAAATATACCAACATTGAGAAAGAGGTTTTTTTCCAGACAGATTTCTCCGCACTCTATAAAGTGACCGATAAATCCAATTTGGCTGTCACCTGGAGGCATACCGATGGCGGTAAAGAAAAGGTGAATGGTGTCACTGAACGTGGCAGTGATAGAAAAGATACCTTTGTCGTTTCTGCTTCTACCAATATCAAGCCGAATCTGCAGCTATTATTACAATGGCGACAAGATGTGAATGTTGAAAATGGCTTGGAAATTTCTGGACTTCAGTCACGTTTACTGTATGCCTTCTAAATCGATCATGTTGAACAGGCTGTATAGAATTTTGCAATTCAATATCCAGCTTGGTCATCAATATAGAAAATATGTACAGTGAGTTTAAAAACTATTCATGCTGATTTTATTGTGAATGCAAAAACTATTTTTATGCGATGAAGGGGAAAGAAAATAAGGAAATTGTAAGGAGTTCAAAAAGTTGCAGTTATCGTTGGTGGTTTGTCTAGGAAACATACAGCACAGCGCTTGGCAAAAGATGCTTTCATGGCATTCTATTTGTTTGGATCCTGGGAATTCCCCATAGATTAGCACTTTTGTTTATATAACTTGGAAATACAGAATTTAGGAATGAAAACCGTCTACAGGGTGAATCGCAAGCCTGATATCAGACGGGTTGTCGCTTGGCAGACGAGTCATCTACCGGATCTGGTTTCTTGAATCTTAAAATATGAAACAAGCTTTGATGCTTAAAATTTGAAATGGAAAAAATTATGTCAAATAAATTCAACAATAAAGTCGCTTTAATTACTGGCGCTGGTTCAGGTATTGGTAAAAGCACCGCACTGCTTTTGGCTCAACAGGGTGTAAGTGTAGTGGTTTCAGATATTAACCTGGAAGCAGCACAGAAAGTTGTGGACGAAATTGTCGCTTTAGGCGGGAAAGCGGCTGCGAATAAGGCCAATACTGCTGAGCCTGAAGACATGAAAGCTGCAGTCGAGTTTGCGGTCAGCACTTTTGGTGCACTGCATTTGGCCTTCAATAATGCGGGAATTCTGGGTGAAGTTAACTCCACCGAAGAATTGAGCATTGAAGGATGGCGTCGTGTGATTGATGTGAACTTGAATGCGGTTTTCTACAGCATGCATTATGAAGTTCCTGCAATCTTGGCCGCAGGGGGCGGAGCGATTGTCAATACCGCTTCTATTGCAGGCTTGATCGGGATTCAAAATATTTCAGGCTATGTCGCTGCAAAACATGGCGTAACGGGTCTAACGAAAGCGGCGGCATTGGAATATGCAGATAAAGGGATTCGCATTAATTCAGTACATCCTGGCTATATCAAAACGCCTTTGATTGCAGAATTTGAAGAAGCAGAAATGGTAAAACTACATCCGATTGGTCGTTTGGGACAGCCGGAAGAAGTTGCTCAGGTTGTTGCCTTCCTACTTTCTGATGATGCTTCATTTGTGACCGGTAGTCAGTATGTGGTCGATGGTGCATATACCTCGAAATAAAAAATGAGTAGAAGATACCCCCATATAAAGAGGAAAGAGGGGTGATACCCTCTTTTCTTTTATCTATTGTTGTAAGGGAAAATTTTTCTTTGCTGCGAATCTGCCTGAGAAGAAGTAATATCTTCTTATGTGTACTAGCTCAAACCTGATCTGATAGTTACCGATATTTGCTTAAGACT
>NZ_DJLC01000210.1:0-8053 GCF_002434875.1 Acinetobacter sp. UBA6526
AAAACAGTATGTTTTTATGAGTTTAATCGGTTTTTTGGATTTATATGGCAATGGATAAATTTATGATCATTTGTGTGTATAAAAATTTGATTAGATTGAAAGTTGTTATATAACTGCAATCATTTCATGGCATAAATTTAAGGGTAAACAACATGGCACTACAGCGTGGAATCTATCAACATTACAAAGGGCAGCTTTATCAAGTTTTCAATGTGGCTCGACATAGCGAAACTGACGAAGAGTTAGTTGTATATCAGTGCTTATATAGTGATTATTCAATGTGGGTACGTCCATTAACCATGTTTACAGAAACCGTTCAGCTTGAAGATGGACAGACTGTTCCTCGTTTTAAGTTAATTCAAACGACCTAGATTCAGTGTTTTAAATAAGAGCATCATGGAGAGTCAGATATGACCAGCACACTATTTTTACAACGTATTGCTGATTTATATGATGAGTTTAAACAACATGATGCTCGGCAAGCAGACCGACTTAGACGCTATCGCAACATTGAGGCTGAATCGGCGAAGCTGCTTGGAATGTTAGTGCGTACTCAGCATTCACAACATATTTTAGAAATCGGAACATCGACAGGTTATTCAACCTTATGGTTGGCTGAAGCAGCAAAATCTGTCTCGGCAAAAGTTCAAACCTTAGAAATAAATGCATTTCGCAGTGCACAAGCTAAAAAATATGCCGAAGAATTTGGCTTAGAAGCATATATTGATTTTTGGGTGGGTGATGCCGCTGACTATTTGACAGAAAGTGTTGAGCAGTTTGATTTAATTTTGTTGGATGCGGAACGCGGTAGCTATGTGAGCTACTGGCATGATTTAAAAAGACTATTAAAGCCCACAGGCGGCACGCTCATTATTGATAATGTGATTTCACATACTGCCGAAGTGAAACCCTTACTTGAGTTGATTAAACAAGATGAAAATTTTATGAGCACTATTTTACCCGTGGGTGCTGGGTTATGTATGGTCGTGGTTAAGTAGCTTTTCTTTCTTGCGATTTTAAACGATATGCTTGAGGGCTATAGCCCATCACTTTATTGAATGCACGCGTGAAATTGGCAGGATTGGTATAACCTAACTCATAAGCAATATGCGTAATCGTGTAGTTTGAGTTTGCAAGTAAATCAATCGCTCTTTCTGTACTAATTTGCTGTTTCAAAGTTTGGAACTCCACACCTTGTTGTTGTAAATAACGCTGTAAGGTTTTGGTGGAAATATTCAGAACCTTCGCACATTCAGTCAGAGTCGGTACTTGATTGGCTTGACGAAGCATCATGCTTATCCATTCTACAATTTCACCTTGATGATAAATTTTTTGTAGTTGTTCCTGACAACGTTGCTCGACCACTTTCAAGCTGTGCGCATCGGCGAGGGGCAAGGGCAGAGCCAATTGCTGTCGATCAATAATGACACGGATACCTGTAAGCCATGTGTAGTTAAAATGGAAATGTGCTTTGACTAAATGTAGATAACGTTCTTGGTAAATCGGCTCGGGAATATTCAAGTAAATTTGATAGCGTTGTAATTGTTGTCCAGCCAGCTCAAACAGACTGTAATAAAACGCCACAGCAATCGCTTCAGTATGAAAATCAAGGCATTGTTTATTCATTTGTAAGATGGGTTCAAACAATAATTCAATCTTTTGAGGGTCTGTCGCTGAATGTATAGAAAGTTTGAAACTCGGCATGATTAAACGGAAATACTGTGCGATTAAGCGTAAAGCATGTTCTAAGTTAGGGCTGGTCATCAGTGCATAGCCGACCAAGCTATGCGAACTCAGCTTGAGATTTTTCCCAAGTTCAAAGGCTAAGTCTTCGGTATTCGGTAGGCTTAACCCCATTGCAATAAACTGTTCAATTTGTTGAATAGACAAAAGTTCAGTTTGAGATAATTCATCTCTAAAAGCACAAAGGAGTTGGTTATCATACTGATTTGTATTGATTAAAATTTCAATCAAACGTAGATAGTAACGTGCTGGAATAACGGGTATTTGCTGCTTTTGCACAATATAAACTCAGTAAAGTCTTAAAATGATAATATCAAGTCTTAAAATGATAATATATAGTCATCTGAAAAGAACAAAATAAACTCAAGCAAAACATAGTGTGTTTGATTGAGGAAATTCTAATGAATATGCTAACTGAACTGGATGTAGAACAAGTAACAACACCCTTTAAAGATAAAAAGCGTCATTTATGGTTATTAGGATTGGCAGTACCAGCAATTGCGATGAGCGGTTTAGCAGGTTATCAGTTTGGTCCAAAGAAAACTAAGAAATTCTTTGCATCATTTGGTCCAATGTTTTTACATGGTGTGATTCCTGCGCTAGATAAACTGATAGGCGAAGATACAGAAAATCCACCAATTAGTGCCATCGCTGATTTAGAAGCTGATCCTTATTATGCACGTATTGTAAAACTGTATATCCCGTTACAATACGCTGCCAACCTGTATGGAACATATCTTGCGAGCCGTAAAGGAACTTCGCTCGCTGACCAAGTTTTACTAGGAACAACGATTGGAATGGTGAATGGTATTGCAATCAATACTGCACATGAGTTAAGCCATAAGACTGGAAAATTAGAACAATATTTATCTCATTTAGCATTAGCACCTTCAGGTTATAACCATTTCCGTATTGAGCATCCTTATGGTCATCATCGCCGCGTAGCGACACCTGAAGATCCTGCATCATCACGGTTAGGTGAAACCTTTTGGAAATTCTTACCACGTACTGTCATTGGTAGCTTTAAGTCCGCGATTGAAATTGAAAAGAAACGTCTAGAACGTAAAAAACTACCATTCTTCTGCATGGAAAATGAGCTTATTCATGGCTGGGCAATGTCTGCTATTTATCATGCAGGAATGTTGACTAAATTTGGTGCGCGCTCATTACCTTTTCAAGTCACACAAGCTGCTTATGCGATAACCTTGTTTGAATCGGTCAATTATATCGAACACTATGGTTTAAAACGTCAGAAAAAAGCCAATGGGCATTATGAACGCACTTTGCCCGAGCATAGTTGGAATAATAATAATGTTGTAACGAATTTATTTTTATATCAGTTGCAGCGCCATTCAGACCATCATGCAAACCCAACACGTAGTTTCCAAACGTTGAGACACTTTGAAGATGCGCCACAGTTGCCAGCAGGTTATGGTGCACTGATTCTGCCAGCCTTTATTCCTTCTTGGTGGTCGAAAATTATGGATGATCGAGTCGTTGAGCATTATAAAGGTGATCTGCAACGAATTAATATTCATCCAGAAGCTAAAGCGCAGATATTAGAAAAGTATGCAACAGAGCAGATTGAAGCTGCGTAAGCGAATAAAAACAGCCCTATAGAGGGGCTGTTTTTTGTTGAGTAGTTGATATACACAGTCGTTTAAAATGAAGATCAAACTCAAGGTATTTATGCACAAATGCTGCTTTGTCTGTAGAACGAAGCAAATTGTCATAAATAAACTCTGGAACAGGGTGGTATAGCTCTCCTGAGCCATTGTTATAAAATATTTTTAGATAACGAGAAGAAACATCGTATTTCCAAGAGGTTACAACTACAGCTTTGTCCATATATTTACCCCCATCTGAGTTTGATCACTGACTACATATTATTAAGAACTCTTTTGTTTCATAATTTGACAGTACTCCAACTTTTAGAGGCTGACAATTAATAAATGAATTTAGCTATAAATTTATAAGTATAAGAATTGTAAAAAATTTGCTATGAAATAGACGACGAAAAAAGCATTGATTAGTAAAAATATCAGACAAAAAAGAAGCCACTCTAAAAAAAGTGGCTTCTTTGAAAATTGGTTAATCTAAATGATTAGATTTTACCAACTAAGTCGATAGATGGAGCAAGAGTCGCTTCACCTTCTTTCCATTTAGCTGGGCATACTTCACCTGGGTGAGCGTGAACGTATTGAGCAGCTTTTACTTTGCGAAGAAGTTCAGATGCGTCACGGCCGATACCACCAGCGTTGATTTCAACGATTTGGATTTTGCCTTCTGGATCAATTACGAAAGTACCACGGTCAGCAAGACCAGCAGCTTCGATTAATACTTCGAAGTTTTTAGAAAGAGTCCAAGTTGGATCGCCGATTAATGGGTATTGGATTTTACCAATTACGTCAGAAGTGTCGTGCCAAGCTTTGTGCGTGAAGTGAGTGTCAGTAGAAACACCGTAGATTTCAACGCCTAATTTTTGGAATTCAGCGTAGTTGTCAGCAAGGTCGCCTAACTCAGTTGGACATACGAAAGTGAAGTCAGCTGGATAGAAGAATACAACAGACCACTTACCTTTAAGATCAGCTTCAGTTACGTCAACAAATTGACCGTTATGGTATGCAGTCGCTTTAAATGGTTTAACTTCAGTATTAATTAAGCTCATCATTGTCTCCATGATTGAGGTTTTATTGAGAGGCTAGTGCCTTACTTGTTTACGAAAGCAAGAATAAATAATTTTTAGTTATTGGGGAAATAGTATTTTTACATGACTAAAATCGGAAAATTGAATAACTCAATAAAGTTCGACTTTCACCCAAGGATATTTCACTATTTGACTTCATCGAGATGAAGCAAAAATGACAAAACATCCAAAAACTAACTCGCATAACAACATGCAGCCTGAACCATTAAAATTCAAGGGTAAAATTGAAAAAATATAAAAATAGATAAAAAACCGAGATATACGATTAAAAATTCTGCAATATATGTTGTTAAGAGATGACTGCCAATAGATTGTAATGATTGCAATAACTTCTGTTCAATTATTTTGATTGTCTAGTTGGATGAGTTTCGCATAAGTCATTTTGGTCGCATTTGAATCGCCTTGTTATTTTTTAATCATATACATCATTAGATGTTTATCTTAGAATAAATTTAAATCATTGAAATGATGAATAGTATTTATCATCAGTGAAATAATAAGGTGATGAGCGAATACATATATCTCGCATAAATAGTGAATTTATACCAAACATGACTGATCAATTAAGAGCAAAATTCGAAAACTTAGCGCTGAATGCTGGACTTGGAAAAATTAGTGCTTTTATTTCAATGTCACTCGGCCTATTAAGCCTATTTGGAGCACTTTGTTTTCTGTTTCCGACAGTATTGACGATGCCTGAATTACGTCCAGTTTACGTTCAACACTACAAAGTTTTTTATTTTAGTTTAATGCTAGGTATTGTTCTGAGTGTAGGTTTTGGGGCATTTAGCTCAATTATTCGTCAAAATCGTTATGGTTTTTATGGTATTTGTTTTGCACTATTCGCCGCAATATTAGGCTGTGGTCTAATTAAAGCACCGACACTACCTAATTTACCTTTTTACGCTGGGATTGATTATTTCGTTCTTACTTTAGTGATTTTGGCAGTGGTATTTATTCCATTAGAAGGTTTTTTTGCCAAGAATCCAGAGCAGAAGATTTTAAGAGTAGGCTGGGTGACGGATATGAAATATTTCATGTTTAGTCATATTGGGATTCAATTATTTACCTTTCTTACAGTGATGCCAATTCAGTATTGGATTACCCATCTACCGAATAATCCTATCGTGCCTTATGTACAAGCACAGCCGATTTGGTTGCAATTCATTGAATTATTGATTGTTGTTGATTTCGTCGTGTATTGGTTGCATCGGGCAATGCATGAAGTTAACTTTTTATGGCGTTTTCATGCAATTCATCATTCAACTGAATATATGGATTGGCTTGCATCATCACGGTTACATATCGTTGAAGTATTAATGACGCGCTTTATTGCGACTTTACCCATTTTCCTGCTTGGTTTTCATACCTCTGCGGTATTTGCTTATCTAATTTTTATTTCATTCCATGCAATATTTATTCACTCAAATGTGCGTTTTCGTTTTCCTTATTTACGTTGGTTGATTGCGACACCTGAGTTTCATCACTGGCATCATTCTTCAGAAAAACCTGCGATTGATAAAAATTATGCTGCATTTATTCCGCTTTATGATGTCATTTTTAAAAGTGTGTATATGCCAAATCATTTGGCAAGTGTTTATGGAACGGTTGGCTATAAGATTCCAAACAGCTTTGTGAAGCAGTTTGCTTGGCCATTTAAAAGGTACATCAAACGTTTCCGAGATCGTTTCGGTCGTACACCCAAGCCATAAAAAGGGTGATTGATTTAATTCAATTGCTGTACTTGCTTTGCATAGCAAGGGTTTAAGGCGTAAAATAGCCGATTATTTTATTTTTCAGGAAAGCTGTTCAGTGCAGAGTCATTTAAATGTAGATCAATTGGTTATGGCACGTGACCGTCACCGTTTAAATAGACTGCGTAAAGATAAGAAAACAGAAACAGCTGAAATCGAAAAATTCTTTGAAAAGTCGAACCATAAAGTTAAGCAGCGTTTAGCACGATTGCCTAAAATTAAACTGAATCAAGACTTACCTGTGACGCAATATGCAGATCGCTTAATTGAGGCGATTCATCAGCATCAAGTCATTATTGTCGCAGGTGAAACGGGTTCGGGTAAAACCACACAGCTTCCACAAATTGCCATGTTGGCTGGCCGTGGCTTAACTGGAATGATCGGGCATACTCAACCACGACGTTTGGCTGCACGTAGTGTTTCGCAACGTATTGCGGAAGAAGTCGGTGAAAAGCTAGGTGAGTCGATTGGTTTTAAGGTTCGTTTCAATGAACAAGGCTCACAAGATTCTATTGTCCGATTAATGACGGATGGTATCTTGTTAGCAGAGTTAACCAATGACCGCTTTCTGTCTAAATACGACACAATCATTATTGATGAGGCACACGAACGCTCACTCAATATTGACTTTATAATGGGTTATCTCAAACAGCTTTTACCTAAGCGCCCAGATTTGAAAGTGATTGTGACTTCGGCGACTTTAGATGTTAATCGCTTTAGTCAGTATTTTAATGACGCGCCTATTTTTGAAGTTGAAGGGCGTAGTTTTCCTGTAGAAGTACGATATCGTCCGATTTCAGAACTCAGCATCGTGGGTAGTGATGATGATGAGTTCGATGATTTTGAAGAAAACCTACCCCGAGCAGTGGTTCAAGCAGTAGAAGAATGTTTTGCTGACGCAGAAGGAAAAGGTCATCCTGAGCATGCTGATATCTTGATTTTTGCCAGTACGGAACAAGAGATCAGAGAGCTACAAGAAACCTTGCAAAAGTATGGGCCAAGACATACCGAAGTACTACCTTTGTATGCTCGTCTAGCACTTGCTGAACAACAAAAGATTTTTAATCCAGGTGGTAAAGGTCGACGTATCATCATTGCGACGAACGTAGCAGAGACCGCTTTAACTGTACCGAATATTCGTTATGTGATTGATAGCGGTTTTGCCCGTATTTCTCGCTATAACTATCGTTCGCGTGTGCAGCGTTTACCAATTGAAGCCATTTCTCAAGCCGCAGCTAATCAACGAAAAGGTCGTTGTGGTCGTATTGCAGCAGGTGTGTGTATTCGCTTGTATAGCGAAGAAGACTTTATGAGTCGACCAGAGTTTACTGAACCTGAGATTAAGCGAACAAATTTAGCATCAGTGATTTTGCAGATGCAAAGTTTAGGCTTGGGTAGCTTAGAAGACTTTGATTTTATTGAGCCACCAGATTTTCGTTTAGTCAATGATGGTCGTAAATTACTGATCGAGTTAGGTGCACTGAATGATCGTAAAAACGAACTAACAAAAGTAGGACAAATGATGGCACGCATGCCGATTGATCCTCGTTTAGCCCGTATGATTATTGGTGGTGCGCACTTTGGTGTACTCAAAGAAGCTTTGATTATTGTGAGTGCTTTAGCGATTCAAGATCCGCGGGAGCGCCCAGCTGATAAGCAAATGCAAGCAGATCAAAAGCATGCACTATTTAAAGAAGCTGATTCAGACTTTTTATTCTATTTAAAACTTTGGAATACGCTGCAAACTAGCCCAGATACGCAATCTGAGAATAAGCGTCGTCAGTTTGCACGTCAGCACTTTTTGAGCTGGTTGCGTTTGCGTGAGTGGAAACAAACACATCAACAACTC
>NZ_DJLC01000088.1:0-1422 GCF_002434875.1 Acinetobacter sp. UBA6526
ACGTTTTAAAATCAATACAGAAATTAAGCCTGTCCACAAAGGCGCAGTGCCATAAATAATAGAAATCATTCCTGATGAAACTTTTGTTGCACCCAGATAGCAAAAAGACATCGAACCAAATAAGCCCAATGCACCTGCTGCATAGCTGATCATCGCTTGTTTAGTCACAATCAATTTAAGTCGAAAATAAAATAGACAAATCAATGCAAGAGGGATAGCGAGACTAAATCGTAGGAATAATCCCCACGCCCAATGAAGTTCTTGCACAGTCAATACCGCTGCTAATGGTGTAAAAGACCAAATGAATACGACTGCAAGAAATTGACCGACTGTAGCAAGGCGAGGGTGAGTAGATACTACAGTCGGTTGTCCCTGTGTTGCTTGAATAAAGTTCTTCTGCTGGAATTGTGACATGGAAATTCTCCTGTGATTACAAAGTGATTTACTATAAAAAATGGATATTTAGGTAATAAAAAAGGTCGCTACTGAGGCGACCTTTTTGCAATTGATGTTTTATTTAAATTGTCATCATATTCATGTTTGCAAAGTCTCCTCACATAAAATGCTGACACGTCGCCACATTGCATGGATTGAAATGCAATTGGTGAATTGAGTCGGATATTGAGAGGAAACTTTATGGATCAACATGAGTCATATTTAAAATAAATTTAGATTTTTATAGCATAAGCTTTGGTTGAAAAATAGTCATGTTCATCAATAAAGTTGAAAATAGAATGATTCAGAAGATAAATTTTAGGATTGCTTAATTTTTAGTTTTTTTCATAATGTGATGATGTGATTTTAATAGAAGTTTTATTTTGTCTCCTTTAGAAATTATTGCAGTTGTGATTAGTGTCATTGGCGTTGCATTGACGGTTAGACGGAATATGTGGTGCTGGTGGTTTAACTTCGTCGCATTCGTTCTCTATGGCTATCTTTTTTATACCTATAAACTTTATGGTGAGACGATTCTGCAATTTTTCTTCATGGTGATCAATTTTTACGGTTTTTATTATTGGTTGAAAGGGAAGCGAGAAGATCATGAGATTCGGATTGAACCGATTGTTTTCAAAATAGTAATTATTCAAATGCTCATTGCCGCAATAGGCGGTTTAATCTTTGGGTTGTTATTAAAACATTTTACTGATGCGGCAGTGCCGATGTTGGATTCACAACTTGCTGCTTTTAGCTTACTCGCAACTTATTGGACGAGCCGAAAACATATTGCAACGTGGGTACTATGGGTCTTTGTCGATATTATTTATGTGGGCATGTTTATTTATAAGGATTTGTTTTTAACGGCAGCATTGTATGCTGCTTTTGTGGGATTAGCTGCTTATGGTTGGTGGCAATGGGAACAAGTAAAACAAAAGCAATTCGCGGCTTCACACCAATAAGAAAAGGGCAGTTTAACTGCCCTTT
>NZ_DJLC01000088.1:1772-4438 GCF_002434875.1 Acinetobacter sp. UBA6526
TTTTTTCTGAGTTGATAAATAGTTTTGAACTGCTTTACGACCAATCGTAGGATCATCCGTAAAGAAACCATCTACACCTGCTTTAAAGTAAAGCTGCATTTCTTTGATAGAGCCTGTTTCACAACGTTCATCTGCTTTTGAACTGCATTTAAGTGACTCAGGTAAGAAGTTGTTTTCTGGGCGGAATGTATAAGGGTGAACTTTAAGCCCAACATTATGTGCATCTTGAATAAATGAGGTGGTTTCAGTCATCGCAGCATCTTTGAAAACATAAACTTTCCATGGGCCTACGCCATTGGCATAGCTCGATACATCTTTTAAGCCTTGAGCCGTTGCCATATCGCCATAAGTTGTTGGATTTTCAGCTGCAACATAATCTGCTGGACGCGCTGTTTGTTCATCATAAAGTTGAATGAGTTGCCCGTGTTTCACACTTTTATGGAGATCAAGCTGCTGTTTTAGATATTTTAAATTACCCACTTCAAACGACTGTAAGTAAATCGGTGCAATGTCTCGAGTATATTGATACTTTGCGAGTGTTTGTAGCAGCTTATCTTCCATTGCTAAATTTTGATTTTGGAAATAAGTTGGGTGTTTGGTCTCAATGTACAAACCAATAATCTTTCCAGTTTTCTTATAGTTTTTATTTGCAAGGTCAATGATTTGATCTAATGTTGGAATGTCATATAAATCATTGTATTGTGTGTTTTGAGGACGGTACTGTGGGATACGCTCACGCGCTTTTAATTGTTGTAATTCTTTTAATGTAAAGTCTTCAGTGAACCAACCAGTAAGTGTGACACCATCAATCACTTTGGTTTTTTTACGATCAGCAAATTCAGGAACTTCAGCAACATTGGTTGTCCCGCTAATCTCATTTTCATGGCGAGCAACTAATACACCATCTTTGGTAGAAACTAAATCTGGCTCAATGAAATCAGCACCGTCATCAATCGCTTTTTGGTAAGACTCAAGTGTATGTTCAGGTCGAAGAGCGCTTGCACCACGATGACCAACCACTAATATTTGGGGAAATTCATAAGTAGGGTGCTTTGTGTTTGAGTGATCGTTGTTATCATCATTACAACCTACAAGACTAATTAGGCTAAGACAAATGACTGCTTTTTTTAACATAAGTAAGCTCATGTGTTTTTATCAAAGCAACTAGTTTGCAAGTGTTTTTTATCAAACGGATGACAAAAAGATGATAGTTTTGTGAAATTTATAGGATTTTTAAGACGAATAAATAAAAACCCAGCCAATCAGTTTTACCAAAAAGTAAAGCTGATTGATGGACTAAATCTTTTAAGATTTATTTTGCCAGTAAGGCCAATTTGCTTCTGGAGTAAAATGATAATTATCATCTTGCCAATATGACTGATGGCTAGATGATTTATCCTTTAATCCCATGATATGCATGAGGTTGTTATCTAATTCGGCTGTATTTAAAGTTTTACTTTTATTGACACCTGCGATACGTTGTCTATCCGACCACATAATGACAGGAACTTGATAACCTGCTTTGGTGTTCGGGCTATGGCCTGCATAATCGATTTCATGGCCAACTTCATTACCGTGATCTGAAACCACTGTAAATGATCTAAAGTCAGGAATATGATCAGCTTGTAATGTATCCAGAAATTTAGCTAACAAAGAATCTTCGTATAGCACGGCATTGTCATAATCATTTCTTAATGCGCGAATCCAAGGATCAATGTTTCTATTCTTCAGATCTGTTTCAACTAGATCATTACTATCACTCGTAAATTTATTAAAAACGATTGGATAGCGTTCTTGGTAGTTAGGATGTGCACCAATTAAATGAAGAATAATGAGCTTTTTAGGTGCTGGATCGGCTAAAGCTTGTTGGTAAATTGGAATGAGATTTTCATCTAATGAGGTGCTGCTACGACCTGAACGTTTATTCTTATAAATTGCTTGGTCTGCATAAGAGCCAAATAGAGATGAAAGGTAACTATCATCTTGATTACTTAACCAATAAATCTTATAACCCGCCGCACGCGCGTATGCTAAAACACTTTCAGGTGAATATTTGTCATGTTCAGCAGCGGGGCTTTCAGTGAGTAAAACACGTAAAGCATTAATGGTTGATGGTGATGGAGAAAACGCATTACAAAATACTTTGATTTCTGATAGTCGTTTTTTTAGCTCAGGCGTTGTATCTCGAGAATATCCACAAACACCGAGATTTAGACTGGTTAAGCTTTCAGAAACAACCAAGACATGGGTTTGTTTACCTTGAGATTGCTTGGTTTGTATTAGGTTTTTGTGTGCACTAATATCCCATTGTTTATGAACATTTTTATGCTGTTTTATACGACCTCTAAAATCCTGAATTTTAGTCTGATAATCACTCCAAAAGATGAATGGATGTACTTTTCGAGACGGTTTCATGATATGGCTTGTCAAGCAGAGTAAAGTCAGGAAAATAATCAGGCTACGGAATAAACGACTTTGCCAAAGCTGCTGAAAATGTTCTGGTTTTACAACTTTATAAATTGCGTAACTATAGAAAGCAATCAGAAGCACTAAGCCAGTGAGTACACCGATTACGGCTACTCGATGAAGCTGTAGAAACTCCCAAATTTCCTGCTGATTAGTATTGGCAATCGCTTCGATAATGAAGTACGCTTCATTATCACTAC
>NZ_DJLC01000069.1:0-6263 GCF_002434875.1 Acinetobacter sp. UBA6526
ACGAACTTCTGCATCCGCTTCCGCGACTTCTGCATCACCAATCGATTGCCTTGCCAATAAGTGGTTCAATGCAACTGGTGGTGTGATATAGCCCAATTCAAAACCAATTAGTGCAATCATCCAGAAATGAACAGGGTCAATACCGTATTGATATGCTACAGGCGCGACAGTTGCCGTAATCAAAATCACTGCACCAAATGGATCCATGATCATACCCACGAAGATCATCAGCATTACGATTAAGCTAATAACAACAAAGGTACTGCTAATATCTTTCGGGAAAGTCTCCATAATTTGGATATGTTCAAGGAAACCACCAACACTAACTGAGAGTGCCATCAAGATCACAAGCGCACCAATGTGCCCAACCGTTTCACTTGTTGATAAATGCAATGCTTTACCAAACGAAACATTACGCTCTGGCTTGCGAGGATCATCTTCAGGATTGATTTGAGCGGCAGGTTGCGTACCATCTACAGGTGCAGTATAGGTATTTAACGTACTATCCCAATGCCCTACTGGTGCTAATGGTGCAGGCTCTTTACGTAATTTATCAAACAACACCATTATTAATAAGATGATTGGCATCATCACTGGCGCCGTAAATTCATTTAAATCAGTCGCTAAAGCATGTTTGTAGAACAACCAGATTAAAACGAAAATTACGATATATGGAGAAACTGGCACGAATGCACGTAAAGATTTTGGCAAAGCAATGTTAAGCGGTGCAATTCGGAATTTCTGCTCCGCAAAGATCAATGCAATGATCAAGAATAAAGTCGAGGTTAATAAGAAAGTGTATAAACCATATTGATAAAGTAAATCAGTCGTTACCTCTTTGTTCAATGAAGCAACCACGACAATCAATAAACACGGACGAAGTACGACACCCATCGAACCAGATAGTGCTGTCGCTGCTAAAGCAAATTGACGACGACCACCCGCATTCCATACTTCTTTATAAATAATTGCACCAGCCGCAATAACGAAAATACCAGACGCACCTGTGTAGGCTGTTGGTAATGCTGCTGCAATTAAGATTAACCAAGTTAATGTTTCAGGCGCCAAATTCCATGGGCGTAGAATATTTAAGAATAAATCTACAATACGAGTTTGCTTCAGCAACATACCCGCCCAAATAAACAAGGCAAGATTCAAGAAGATGTTTGAGAACTCAACCAACTGACCAAGATAAATACCTTGCCCCATTGGATAGTCCATAAAGAAGGTAAATGCAACACCCGTGATGATCGCCATATATGCATATAGCGGCACGCTGAGGAATGCTAAACCAATATTACCGCCCTGACGTGTTGGTGTTGGTGGTTTCGCTAATTGGAATAAACTAATTAAAGTTAAACAACCAAATAGAATCATCCATAACCAATAAATGATCTTCATTTCTGGAGACATTGGCACGCCAGAATTCATGACAGAATTATATTGGCTAATCACAGATGATGTAAGGAAACCATTACCGAGTAGCATCGCAACGCTGTAAACACGGAAATCTATTTTAGTCGCTGGACTACGTAAACCAATATGATGTGTTTTTAGGGTCGCACTGATTGCGGCGAAGACAACCATGATCACTAAAAATAATGCACGATTCTCAGTACCAAATTTAAAGATACCGAAGAAGCTCGTTTCAATTTTACGATAAGTACGGATACTCGGATGAGCCTCCATATGCTTCATTGCTTTATCATAGAACTGATACTTTTCATCACACTGCTCTCGAGCAGCAATCAATGAAGCACGTACATCAGCTTCAGATGCAACACCAAACATACTTGCAAATTCATCAGCAGCATTGATTTTCATCTGCTCTTGAACTTGTGCATCGATATTCGGATGTCGATCACAGCTTGGCTTTTCTGGTTCAGCACGAAGAAATGAGTATTGCATTCCTGTATCAGGATCGCCATACAGACGCTCCCCCATACGCAATAATTGACCATGAATCATCTCACCTGTACCAATGACCAACGTCATTAGTAATAAGACGAGGATGACAAATGTCGATATCCACTCCGTCCAAATATAACTCAGTAGACCTAATCCAGACTTTTTCTCTTGATCATTTTGCATGTCTATTCCAATTTTTGTTAGCAACATCCATCCAAAGATGTTGATTCATGCGAAGTCAATGGTTGATAGATAAATGAATTTACCCTCTTGGTAACCAATCCCTTTTTCAAACCGCCTAAATTTGCAGCAAACTTTTTCAAAAAAGAATGACTACATTCACTTTTTTATTGGTTGTTTTTATCAATTAATCTGTTCTCTCTATCCTTCTAAACACTAAATAACTTAGCCCACATAACACACCACCGATCGCACCAATCAAATGCGCCTCAGTAAGTACAGGACTACCTATCAGCTGTGCCGTACCCGTTTGTCCAAAGGTATTTTCCCAAACTAGTTTTGCGGCAATCAGTAACAGCACTAAAATGGCAAACTTTCTTTCTTTCGGATATTGCAGATACACCAAACCGACTGCGGTATATAAACCATGTAATACACCTGAAAGCCCAGCATATGCTTCAATATACGGTAAATAGAAATAAAAGATGAGACTGATAAATGGCGGAAGTAACAGCAGTAATACACATAAATGCCAATTACGTGCATGAGGAAAAATAAAAGGTAGACAAGCGAATGCCAACATATTCAAAAAGAAATGCATCCATCCCACATGTACCCAATGCGCGGTCCACAATCGCCAAAACTCAGCGAGTAAACTCGGTCTCCAGTAAATGAAAAGATCGGGAAAAACCTGAAGACACGCTGATACTGAAACACATACCGCGATCAAAATGACTTTCCCTATCCATATTTGATCTTTCATTTACGCCCCTTTCTTCAAAACAGACCTTTTACGATTTAAAAATAATAAATCACTTCATTTTTAATGTTGTAAAAGGTCGTTTAATTCAGGTTACTGAGCTGGTTGTTCTTCAGCTGGTGCAGATGCTTCATCTCCACCACCATCAAATAAATCATCGAGTTCAGAAGAAGTTTCTGGCTGATCATCCCAGAACGTTGATAAGCCTTCTCGTGTCGATCTTACGCCCGTATTTTCTGTCCAATAACGATCAGCAATACCACGAACCATTAAACCAGCCATTTTATCAATCAATCTAAATTGAGGATTAGCAGGTTTATCATCACCTGTTGCAGCGGCGTATGAACGGAACGCATCACGAAGTTTGGCATCATCACCACTTGCTTGTGCTGCAACAGCATACAAAGCATGTGCTAAACGGACACCCTTCTTCTCACCAATAGCCATCGACTCTTTCAGCGTCGCATAAGGTTCTGGCTTACCATCACCTGCACCTGGCAATAATGTCCAAATGACCGCGCGGGTTGCCATTGGAGCACCCCAGAATTTTTCATTATCTAGACAAACCATGCCGCGTTCAACGATACCTGCAATATCTTTAGGAACGTTAATCGCACCGCCTGAGTTAATATCATTGGTCATTGCTTGCAAACCATTAATCATACCGAGCAAATAAACAGTTTGATCAAGGTCGTTGCGCATGGTTGGGCAAGAGTCACCTAATTTATAATTGTATTTTGCTTCCCAACGATTGGCAAAAAGCTTATAACTTGCATATTGACGTTCAGCAGCAATACCAGCCCAGCGTTTTTGCTCAACTCGAGCATCCTGAGCTTCGGTCACTTGACCTGCTTTAGCTGCACGTAAATAGCGTAATTCAGCTTCAAGTGCTTCATTTTCAGCACAAATACCCGCAGCGGTATATAACAATACCGCCATACGGGTCGGGTCTGCACCCATATCTTTTGTTGACATAATTGCAGGGGTTAAAGCATTCCCTGAATTACACACCATTTCAGCATCATCCATCGCTAAAATTGGTGGAACAATATGATTTTCACTAAAACCTAATGCAACATTCGCCCCTGTTTTTATCACATACGAACATCCAGATAACATTGATGTTGTAAGCAAAGCAACCGCCACACCCTTTCCCATTTTGTGGAGCTTAGACATTCTTCCTGTCCTCTTTAATTTGTTTTTCCTTTTAGATGTACATTATCAGATGCAATACTTGAATTAAAGAGTAATTGCTCTAATTTTAACATGGACATTTTAACACAATTCACAGATAAGCGAATTGACATAGAATTCAGAATACATAAATTTCAGGCAAAAAAAAGTAGCATTGCGACGGTTCAGCACATGCTACTTATTAACTGGTTAAAACGTGAAACTCTTTATCTTTTAGTTTTTATCAAAAATAATCCTTGAGTAATGTTCCAGCTCTTCCTACAACAATCGCCATAACGACTGCAATTACTAGAAACATCCACATTGAAATCTCCATAGAGACCTCCTACACTTTTGTATCTACTTTTGATAGATACCAGATCGACGTTCATCATCAGCATTCACGGGATTGTGATATATTGATGACACCTTCAATCTCTTTCTCTTGGTCACTACAACATGATGCTGCTGTGATTCAAGAAGTTCCCTGAGTAAAGTTCCTGCTCTTCCTATAACGATTGCAAGAATAGTTGCAATCACCAGAAACGACCATGTTGGAATTTCCATCATCTTAGGACCTCCACCACACTTTACGTTGGTGTTTGTACTTTAACGAAAATGAACTCAGGTTAAAGGCTGAATTGTCTGACAATCCATATTTTCAGTATTTTTTAGAGTATTTAATCTAACAATTCAAAGTAAAAAGATGAAAAAAATATATAACCAACTGAAAAATATTATTTTAATAAAAATATACAACTGTAGAATTGTCGAACAATTATGCTAGTTTTACGAGTATTTTCAGGTTTTTCCAGTGAAAATAGGATAATTGATCCCACCAAATGATTAAATTTTTATGCTGTGGATCAGAAAAATAGATCACGATGTAGCAATGATGATCAATTATTTTAAGAATTTCCCGCTGTTGAATATCTAAATTTTGATCAGAAAATTCGACTGACCATAAATTTTTTTCTAAATTCTCGATCTTTTTAATTTGAGATTGTTTAAAAAATAGTGCCCATGCACCACACATGAAAAGAAAACTGATAAAGAAAAATAAAGGTTTTAATAATAGATAAGATAAAAAGTTGATTCCAAGAAAAATCAAAAGTTGCAATACAATCGAAAACCGACTGTATTGCAACTCAAAAACACGCTGATTAGCCGTGTACATTATGTTTTAATTTTAAGATAAATTCTTTTAGCTCAGTTCGAGGGGGATTACCCACTTCCATAAACCAGTCAAGCAAATCTGGATCTTCTTGATCAACCAACTCAGCAAATAAAGCTTTTTCAGCAGGCTCAGCACTCAAATAGCAATTCTTCACATAAGGGTCGAAATACACATCAATTTCTTTTAACCCACGACGAGCACGGTAAATTACCTTACGTTCTTCTAACGTCATTTCATCAGACATCTTATGTTCCGCTATGCAACTATTTGTGCATAGTGTACCCGATCGCACTATAACTTTCGTCAACATTTTTCCTAAGTGACCAAATACATCAATCAAATTGAGCATTGATCACATTGTTCAATATTTTCGATTTCTTGTATGGTGATGATGATTTTTAATCCATAAACTAGGGAAAAAATAACAAATGCAATCAGGTGCTATTCGTCCAATTCCAAACATGTTACCACGCAAGCTTTTTACGTCTGATCATGAAGCATTTCGTGAAACTGTACGTAAATTTTATGAAAAAGAAGTTGTTCCAAATATTGAAAAATATGAGAAACAACAACATGTTGACCGTGACTTATGGAATAAAGCTGGCGAACTTGGTCTGTTATGTACCACTATGCCTGAACAATATGGTGGATCAGGTGTAGATCGTCTTTACAGCATGATTTTGATCGAAGAACAAGCCTATGCAATGGATTCAAGCACAGGTTTCTCGCTCCATTCAGACATTGTTGCGAACTATATCAACAACTTTGGTAATGAAGAACAAAAGCAGCATTGGTTGCCAAAAATGGCAACAGGTGAAACTGTAACTGCGATTGCCATGACGGAACCAGGTACAGGTTCAGACCTTCAAGCCGTCCGCACGACTGCCGTACTTGATGGTGATGAATATGTAATCAATGGTTCTAAAATCTTTATTACCAATGGCTATCTTTGCGATATGGCAATAGTCGTCTGTAAAACAGGCAACACGGAGAAAGGTTCAGCAAATCTTTCTTTAATCATTGTAGAGGCTGATCGTGCTGGTTTTAGTAAAGGAAAACCTTTAA
>NZ_DJLC01000187.1:0-14524 GCF_002434875.1 Acinetobacter sp. UBA6526
CTGATTTAGGATGTAGGCAGATGTTACTCACCGTTATTTATATTATTGCCATTACTGCGGAAGCGATGACAGGAGCGCTGTCAGCGGGTCGACGTAGTATGGATTGGTTTGGTGTGGTGCTGATTGCCTGCGTGACGGCTCTAGGTGGTGGCTCAGTCCGAGATGTGCTGTTGGGGCACTATCCGTTGACATGGGTGAAGCATCCTGAGTATTTGGTACTTACTTGTGCGGCTGCATTTGTAACGATCATTATTGCCAAGTGGATGCGCCATTTACGTAATATTTTCTTGGTACTGGATGCCTTGGGACTCATTGGTTTTACCATTATTGGTTGTCAAATTGCATTATCGATGGGACATGGCTTTGTAGTATCTGCGGTGGCTGGCGTATTAACAGGGGTGTCGGGTGGTATTCTGCGCGATATCTTGTGTAATGACGTGCCTTTAGTGTTCCGCCGTGAGCTTTATGCGAGTATTTCTTTCGTTGCAGTCATTTGCTATTGGGTTTGTTTAGAGCTTGGTCTGCCACATGATTTAACTGTAATTTTCACTTTAGTTTTTGGTTTTACCTTACGTTTGATCGCGATTTATTTTGGTCTGGAAATGCCGAAATTTATTTATCAAGAAGATGATGCCGAGTCCGCATCTTCGACGGATGAGCATTGATTAAGAATTACCTCAATTGAAGGTGATCAAATGTTAAAAAGAATTAATATAAGTACTTATCACTATCATTCGGTCGAAATAGATGGTTACGTACCCTTTGATATTCATTTCAATGAAAAATCTCCAGATTTGTATTGGAGAGGCGGTAATGGCCGTACGTCTTTAGTTGAAATCGGCCTTTTAAAGACTGGTGAATTATCAACAATTACGTTGGTTAGCTTTAGCTGTCATAAGCTGATTCAAACAGGAAAGAATTTGTTTTCTAGTGATTTAGCACAAGTATATTTACCAATTTTTGATGTGTCATATTGGTCAGATGATGCGGATGATTTTTCTAGTAGATTTAAGGATGCATTTGATACAGAGTTCCAATTATTCATGGGTAAAAATTATATTGAACTCGTATTTTTACCTTTAGAAAATACAATTGAATATGTGCGGGATTGTAATTTCAGTTTTGGTTTTAACGTTAATAATGAATTGACCTCCTTGCAAATCTTGAATATTGATGAAGTTAAAATGAAATTATTCAGAGAAAGTCTCCGATTTGATAGCTGAAAAGTTGGTTCATTACCTTATTCAATTACAAATTCTCCCAACAAGACACCATTTGACGTTTAAACAACAACAAGGGCTTGTCACAACGCTTTCATCCACATAGCATACAAAACATTGACGATAATAAATGATTTTGGATGACTCGCTGAAATGACCAGCCTTGCACATCATGCAACAGAAAACCGTTCCGTAGCTGAATTCACAGAACAAGCTTATTTGAACTATGCCATGTACGTGATTATGGATCGTGCATTGCCACATATTAGTGATGGTTTAAAACCCGTACAACGCCGTATTGTCTATGCGATGAGTGAGCTGGGCTTAAAATCGACAGGTAAGCCAAAAAAATCTGCACGTACCGTCGGTGACGTACTAGGTAAATATCATCCGCATGGTGATTCAGCTTGTTATGAAGCTATGGTGTTGATGGCACAACCATTTAGCTATCGTTATCCATTGGTTGAAGGTCAGGGCAACTGGGGTTCGCCTGATGATCCAAAATCATTTGCAGCAATGCGTTATACCGAAGCCAAACTTTCTGCTTATAGTGAATTATTGCTGAGTGAACTCGGGCAAGGTACAAGTGAGTGGCAAGATAACTTTGATGGTTCAATGAAAGAACCAATTACTTTACCTGCACGTATTCCAAATATTTTGTTGAATGGTACCACAGGTATTGCTGTCGGGATGGCAACTGATATTCCACCGCATAACCTACGTGAAGTGGTGAAAGGTACGATTGCGTTGATTCGTAATCCAGAAACGACAGATGAAAAGTTAGCAGAATATATTCCTGCTCCAGATTTACCGACTAAAGCAGAAATTATTACTCCACCTGACGAATTATTAAAAATTCAAACCACAGGTCGTGGTAGTTACCGTATGCGTGCGGTATACGCTGTGGATAAAAATGAAATAGTCATTACTGAACTGCCGTATCAAGTTTCAGGCTCTAAAGTGATTACCCAAATCGCAGACCAGATGATTGCCAAGAAATTGCCGCTGGTGAGTGATGTACGTGATGAATCCGATCATAAAAATCCAACCCGTTTGGTGATCGTACTGCGTTCTAATCGTGTCGATGCAGAAACGGTGATGAGTCATTTATTTGCAACCACAGATTTAGAATCGAGCTATCGCGTCAATCTAAATATGATTGGTGCTGATGGTCGTCCGCAAGTTAAATCGATTCGTCGTATTTTGTTGGAATGGATTGAGATTCGTAAGCAAACAGTGACACGTCGTTTGCAATACCATTTAAATAAAATCGAAAAACGCTTACATATCTTGGCAGGTCTTTTAATTGCTTACCTCGATATTGATACTGTGATTCGAATCATTCGTGAAGAAGATCAACCGAAACCAGTATTGATGCAACATTTTGGTATTGACGATATTCAAGCCGAAGCGATTTTAGAACTCAAACTTCGTCATTTGGCGAAACTTGAAGAGATGGAAATTCGCCGTGAGCAGGAAGAGTTAGAAGCTAAAGCGGCCATTATTCGTGAGCAATTGGCAAATCCAGAATCATTAAAAAATCTGATCATCAATGAATTAAAAGAAGATGCGAAGAAATTTAGTGATGATCGTCGTTCTCCAATTGTTGTACGTGCTGAGGCAGTACAAATTAAAGAGCAAGATCTATTGCCAGCAGAAACGGTCACAGTTGTGCTCTCAGAGGCAGGTTGGGTGCGTGCTGCGAAAGGTGGTGAAGTAGATGCAGCAAATTTAAATTATCGTGCAGGTGACCAATATCTCAGCCATGCGGTGGGTAAAACCAACCAACGAGTCTACTTCTTAGATGAGACAGGGCGTAGTTATGCTTTGCCAATCAGCAGCTTGCCTTCGGCTCGAGGACTTGGTGAACCGCTTAGTTCTAAATTAGCGCCAGCCAGCGGTGTGTCATTTATCCAAGTGTTAACAGGTGACAACAGCCATGACATTCTTGCAGCAAGCACCAAAGGTTATGGTTTTAAAACGCAAATTGCACAGCTTGATACTAATGCAAAAGCGGGTAAGGCTTTCTTAACAGTAACGGACAAAGCAACAGCTTTACCATTGTTGCCAATTCATCAAGCAACACATATTGCAATCCTGAGTTCATCAGGTCGTTTGCTCATTGTTGATTTAGCAGAGTTACCTGTACTGAATAAAGGTAAAGGTAATAAGTTGATACAACTTGATGAAAAAGAGCAAATTTTATCCATGACAACCCTGAATTTAGATGAAATAATCCAAGTCGCTGCAGGACAACAGCATCTAAAACTGAAAGGGGATGATCTCCAAAAATATATAGGAAAAAGAGCAACAAAGGGGCAACTTTTACCACGGGGATATCAAAAAGCAAATAGACTCTTCATTCAGAGATAAGGCTAGTATTCTGTGACATAAATACGTTATATATGAAATGTATTCATATTGTTTGAATAGATTGACAGGGCAATGCAAAAAGTTAAAAAAAATGTTTTGTCATGGAAAGTAACGTTGTTACATTTTTAAGGATTACCACTCGGAGATAATGGCATTATGGAAAAGATTTGGTTTGCTGAATACCAAAAGACAGGAATTCCAGAAACAGTTGCGCTGCCTGCTGAAAACACCTCACTTGTTGATATTTTTGAACGCAATTTCCAAAAATTTGGTTCACGTGATGCCTTTATCTTCATGGATAAAGTTTTAACGTACAATGAATTAGAAGTCGCTAGCCGTAAATTCGCGACATATTTACAAAGCCTTGGCTTGGCAAAAGGAACACGTGTTGCGGTGATGATGCCGAACGTTTTCCAGTATCCAGTGGTTGCTCTTGGCGTATTCCGTGCTGGTTTAGTACTTGTCAATGTAAACCCGCTTTATACAGCGCGTGAGCTTGAACATCAGTTAAATGACTCTGGTGCTGAAGCATTAGTGATCATTGAAAACTTTGCTAGCGTTTACCAAAGCATTATTGGTAAAACACCTGTGAAGCATGTTGTGGTTGCTTCTGTAGGTGACATGCTCGGTACATTGAAAGGAACAATTGTAAACTTTGTTTTACGCAAAGTACGCAAGCAAATCCCTGCTTGGAATATTCCAGGCCATGTGAAATTCAACACGGCTTTAAACAAAGCTAACCCTAGCAACTATAAACGCCCAAGCTTGACGTTAAGTGATACGGCTGTATTGCAATATACGGGTGGTACCACAGGTGTTTCTAAAGGTGCTGAGTTAACTCACCGTAACCTTGTATCGAACCTATTGCAATGTGATGGTATTTTCTCAAGCAAATTCGGTACAGGCGATGGTTCTAAAGATGATCGTATCGTGTGTGCATTACCGCTCTATCACATCTTTGCATTCATGGTGTGTGCACTTTATGGCATGTATAAGGGTCAAGCAAATATCTTAATTCCTAACCCACGTGATTTACCTGCTGTAGTTGGTGAATTACGTAAATACCAACCATCATTCTTCCCTGCTGTAAACACTTTGTTTAATGCTTTAGTGAACAACGAAGAGTTTAAACAACTTGATCACAGCAAATTGAAGATGGCTATGGGCGGTGGTATGGCTGTATTACCATCAACTGCTGAAGCATGGAAAAAAGTTACAGGTACAATCATTATTGAAGGTTATGGTTTATCTGAAACATCACCAGTTGCGACTGCGAACCCACCTGCAACAACTGAGTTCAGTGGCACAATTGGTATTCCATTGCCATTAACTGAAGTGGCTTTGCTGGATGATGATGGTAATGAAGTGGCACAAGGTGAACAAGGTGAGATTTCAATCCGTGGCCCTCAAGTTATGAAAGGTTATTGGAATCGTCCTGATGAAACTGAAAAGGTAATGACCAAAGATGGTTTCTTCCGTACAGGTGACGTCGGTGTTATGGATACACGTGGTTACTTCAAGATTGTAGACCGTAAGAAAGACATGATCTTAGTTTCTGGCTTCAACGTTTATCCAAGTGAAATTGAAGAAGTTATCGCGAAACATCCAAAAGTATTGGAAGTTGCTGCGATTGGCGTGCCAGATGAAAAATCAGGTGAAGTACCTAAATTATTCATCGTGAAGAAAGATCCATCTTTAACGACTGAAGAAATTCTTGCCTATGCGAAACAAAACTTAACAGGCTATAAATGCCCACGTTATGTAGAGTTTATGGAAGAATTACCAAAATCAAATGTTGGTAAAATCTTACGTAAAGACTTACGTAAACCAGCTTAAGAATCTTAGCTTTCTGCTTAAGCAGGGACGCTAAAAAAACGCCGCAATTGCGGCGTTTTTTTAATTTTATTTTGGGTTATTCGATTTCATGAGCCAACGGTCAATATAAGGACGACCAATCCCTACAATGCCGACAAAAACCAGCATAGTGGCCAATTGAAAGCGTAATCGAGTTGGATCAATTCCATTAAAACTAAAATAATTATCTACAATAGCATAGATGGCAATCACAGTTAACCAATGCCAAAGCGTCAAACGATAAATGCCAACTGCATAGAAAGCGATGGTGAGGATCACAAAAGTACCAAGTGTAGATTGCCAATTCAAATTTGCACAAATCACACTCAGCAAAAAGGCGACAATAGGCAAAACGACTTTGAGTACACGATCAACCAAAAGCTGATGTTGGCGTTGTTGTGCAAGCACATCAAACATTTCTTTATGATCTTGCTGTTGCATAGAATGACCTTAAAACAGTATGAAAAGACACAACTTTTGCACAAACTTGCTGTGTAAAAGAAACGCTTGTTGAACAAGCGCAAATGAAAGTTCAATAAATTGTAAGTTATGATAGCATGATCAGAAGAACTTCAAATGATGGATGTCAGCATGCAAGGTATTAGCGGCATTATTTTGATTATTATCGTCGCATGTTTGTTGCCGTATGTTTTTACCTTGATTGCAAAATCAAAAGGTGGTTTCCAAGCGCAAGACAATCAAAATCCTCGAGATTTTTTGGCTAAAACGACAGGTTTAGCAGCAAGAGCAAATGCTGTACAGCAAAATAGCTTTGAAAGCTTACCGCTATTTATTGCTGCAATTCTAATGGCAGAATATATGGTCATACCAGAGTGGTTTATTCTGACTCTAGGTTGGGCATATATCGTATTTCGAGTGATCTACGGGATTTGTTATTTAGCAAATCTAGCGACTTTGCGTTCCATTATTTGGTTTTTTTCGCTGCTTTGTCCAATTTTCCTATTTGTGATTACCATCAAAATGATATGAGACATGCCAGGGATAAAAAACTCTAGCTCTCAGTTTATCTAGCATCATTTTTACTGTATTCACGTTATAATCTGTCCGATTTACATCTGACTTCACAATATATACGAGTGTTGATATGAGTTATAGCAATATTCCTGCGGGTAAAGACGCACCAAACGACATCTATGTCATCATTGAAATCCCTGCAAACGCAGCGCCGATTAAATACGAAATCGACAAAGATTCAGATGCATTATTTGTAGACCGTTTCATGGGTACAGCAATGTTCTACCCAGCAAACTATGGTTATGTACCAAATACATTGTCTGAAGATGGTGACCCATTAGACGTGCTTGTTGTAACTCCACATCCTGTTGCTGCTGGCTCTGTAATCCGTTGCCGCCCAGTGGGTAAATTAAAAATGGAAGATGATGGTGGTATCGATGCGAAACTCATCGCAGTTCCACATGAGAAGTTATCTCCTCTCTATAAAGATGTGAAAGAATATACAGATCTTCCGCCTTTATTGATTAGCCAAGTTGAGCACTTCTTCGCACACTATAAAGATTTAGAGCCTGGTAAATGGGTAAAAATCAGCGGGTGGGAAAGTGCTGACGTTGCAAAAGCTGAAGTATTGAAAGCAATCGAAGCTGCTAAGAAGTAATTTTCTGAGTAGATTCAGCTAGATTTTATGATTTAAAGTCTAGCTGATAAAAAAACCTCCATTCAATTGAATGGAGGTTTTTTTATGACTTAAATAAAGCTGTGAATTAGAACAGTTTCACAGGAATATCAAGGAACAAACGCCATTCATTGGTTGAGCCAATGACATTGCTGACATATTGACCAGAAACATTATTATAGGTATCACTTGAACGTAAGTAAGAATAGCGAACACGTAGGCTTGCATCTTTCAATGTACCTGTTTGAACTGTATATTTGACTTGGTTAAAGAGCTCATGTTCTTCAGCTTGGTCAATGATTTTTGAGCGATCTGTTATTTTAGCGATATCAATATCCCAACCATAAACAAATGCAGTTGTCCAGTTTAGACCAGGTAAACCGTGATTTTTAAAGTTGTAGTTATATTGTAGCCCGACAGATTTTTCATCATTACCATTAAAGTCACCTAAATAGGAATTAGGGACATAGATACTTTGTAAACCATCAGCATTATAGCCATAGTCATATCCAGTATTACCTGTGTTATCTTGATAAGAAAGCATGACATTATGTACATCTTTGCCATAGCCCACTGAAACAGCCCAAATCGAGTTTTTACGGTTTGCTAGATCATCTGTGGTATGTGAATCAGTGAGTGCATCTTTATCCCATTTTGTATGATAACCCATGGTATCAAGTGTTAAGGTACTCTTGTCTTTTAAGCTTTGGGTAAAGTTTACATTAGCATAATGACGTTCTAACTTATCTTGAACATCTAAGCCATAATACGATGAGTTGAGTTGATCATTAAATTTATATTTAGCACCCCAAACTACTGCACGATCAAGCCCTTGACCTGTCACATCTTTATCGGTACTAATTTGGTTTGACATTTGGTTTTTTGTGAATTTACCTGCAACCACATTTAGATTTGGAATTTCATTACTTTCAATGAAAACACCTGTGTAATACTCAGGCACTAAACGGGCTTGATTACTTGCCATGACAGGAAGTGTTGACACCTGTGTACCATAAGTCACGGTTGTGTTGGAAATACGTGCTTTCACATTTGCACCACCACGAGCCCAATGATCATAAGCAAATCCACGATCATCTACAGGAATCATTTGATTACCCGTATTATTATTCGCACCAAGCTTGAAAGATGCATCACCTACTAGGCCAACACCAAAGCCAACAACACCCTTTGTAAAGCCTGATTGAAGATCAAAAATGGCAGTTTGCGCTGTTGAGCTTGTATCATTTGTTAAACCGTCTTTTTTATCACGATTTAAAAAGCCTGTGCGGAACAATACTGAACCATTTGCATCCTCAACAAAACCTTTTGCTTCGCTTTGTTCGCTTGCATATGTTGAGGAGATCAATGCGGCATTAATCAAAACCGCCAATGTAAGTTTCTTTGCCTTTGGCATAGGTAGCCTCATAATAAATAAAAACAATTTCGATCAAAATCGAAATTTTGACCAATTGTATAAGTTATACATAAAAAAGATAGATTTTTATTAAATTATTTTAATCATTTTTACACAAAATTCAGCTAACATTTTATGATTTAATTATCGTTTAAAATTAAATCATATTTAAATTAATATATTGATTTTTATTAATATATTGTTTTATTTTAATCATAAAATATATTGATTATTTTTTAGCTAAATGCATTAAAAATACGTGATTTGTTTCTATTTTTTCTCTTTTATTTTAATGATTTATTTTTTCTTCGATCAAAAGATATTCGACTGATTTGCAAAAAATTACATCCCGACGAATGACATTTTTCGCTGTACAAAAACGCACCATTATTTTCAGGCAGATTTAAGTTTGATCTGTGCACTTTTAGGGGGCGATTCACGCTATATCAACATATTTGATTGTTATTTAAGGAGAACAGCACTTTTTATTAAATTGAATTGCATTATTTTTGTGCATTTTTTAGGCGCAACAATGGCAGTGCTTCTTAATAGTTCAGAAAAATGAACCTTATTAAAGAAAAAATAATATTTCAGCACAGCCAAATGGCGTCGATAGCACTCTTATTGAACAGAAGCTAGATTTAGCAAGCATTTCTAAAAGTTGGCACAGCAATTGCTAATTACAAAATGATGCAACTTAAAACATAAATCAGTCGAATATCCATCATGGGGGAGATCAATATGATGAAATTTGCATGTAAAGCAATCGCGATGAGTATCATTGCTGTAACTTCATCTTTTGCTATGGCTGAAGAAACAACGACATTATCTCAGTATGGACTTAGCTTTTCAGGAAGTGCAGCCTTAACTACTGATTACCGTTTTCGTGGTATGACACAGACTGAAAGTGATCCAGCCGTTCAAGGTGGTTTTGCTTTATCTCATTCTTCTGGTTTATACGCTGGTGTATGGGCATCTAATGTACATTTTAGCGCAGAAGATCCGACTCATTTAGAGCTTGATCCATATATCGGTTATGCAACTGAATTACCATTTGCGGGTAAGCCAACTTTAGATGTTGGTCTATGGTATTATGGTTATCCAAGCTCATCTGATATTAACTGGCTTGAACTCTATGCAAAATTGGGATTCAGTGACCTAGTTACTTCTGGCGATAGTTTCTTGGCTGCGATTAACTATACAAATGATTGGGCTGGTTCAGATGAGGATGGTTGGTACTTGAATGCAACTTACAATATTCCTTTTGCTGATACTGGCTTTGGTGGTGTGGCAAGCGTTGGTTACACGAAAGTAGATATTGATGATGTTTTTGGTGAAGATGATCCAAGTGATGATTATGTTGACTGGAAAGTAGGCGTTACATATAGCGTTAAATCTGTCGAAGGTTTAACAGCAGAATTAGCGGCTATTGGAACGAATATTGATGCACAAACTCAACCATACAAACGCGGTGTAGAAACGGGTGCAGTATTTACACTGACAAAAACATTCTAATTATTTAGAAAACTGAAAAGCCAGCTGAAATGCTGGCTTTTTTGTGTGGTGCATAATTAAAAAAATATTAGTTTCATTTTCTTTATAACTATCTTGGAACGTCTTGATTGCAGGCGTGCATATTTCATTTTCTGCCTGAATATTTAGGGTCGTGAGTTTATGCGCTAAAAAGAGCAGGTTCGCCCTAGTTTGGTTGCATGTATAAAAACCGCATCATGATAAAAAAGAGGGGAATAGCTATTTAGTCTCTTTGTTTTATTCAAGTATTTGTTAAATATAAAATATTATTTATTTTTAATCTTTTTTTAATGTTGGCACAGCAATTGCTAATTACATATTGATGCAATTTTAAACAGAAATCTGTTGAATATCTAAATCTAGGGGGAGATCAATATGATGAAATTTGCAGTCAAGGCAGTGGCTTTAAGTGTTGCAACATTAACATCAACTTTAGCAATGGCTGAAGAGAGTAAGCTACCATTTCCGGGAACAGTTTCTGGAAATATCAGTGTGATATCGAGCTATAACTTGCGTGGTATTACCAACTCTCCAGAGAATAGCGGTGCAGCTGTACAAGGTGGACTGGATTATAGCCACAAGGGCTTTTATGCAGGTTATTGGTTTTCAACACTAGATTATTCTTATGCTTGTCTAAATCCTGACTGTAAAGATGTCGATGCGAGAGATTCTTTTGAAAGTGATTTTTATGCTGGCTATAAGGGCAATATCACCGAAGATCTAGGCTATCAAGTGGGTGGGACGATTTATTATTACTATCCGGGATGGGAATCTACAGGTTACGAAACCATTGTTGGTCTAAGTTATAAAGATTTTGGTGTGACGGCACAAACTTTATTAAACAACGTTACTTTTGGTAATAAAGGAGATACTTATTTCCTCGCGACTTATGCGCCTGCATTGCCTGCTGGTTTTACGGGTAAAGCACAACTGGGTGCCTATTATTATGGCGATGATGATGAGTTTACTGCAAAAACAGAGCATAGTTTTGCTTTCCGTCATGCGACATTAGGTTTATCTCATGCTCTAGGAGATACCGGTGCTAACTGGAGTCTTGATTATATTTTAGGTGGTTATGACCGTTCTGATATCAAACAAAAAAATAAAGTGGTTTTAGGATTAGCTTACGCTTTTTAATAATAACAATAATGAAAAGCGACCAATATGGTCGCTTTTTTTATGCCTGATGCCCTCGATAGGACAATGCTTCTGTTAAATGTGAGCTAGAAATCATCTCACTCTCAGATAAATCAGCAATGGTTCGTGCGACACGTAAAACACGATGATAAGCACGAGCTGAGAGATTTAGACGTTGTTGAGCCATCGCCATGATTTTTGCTGAGCTGTCATCAAGTAGTGCATATTGCTCTAATAAGTTTGGTGATAACGCTTGATTTAAACATTGCTGTCTTTGCAGTTGTTGTTGATAGGCTTTAATCACGCGTTTTCGCACAGTTTCAGAGTTTTCAGTTACTGCTCGATCTTGTAATTCAGTGGCTTGCAAAGGTGGAACATCAATATGTAAATCAATTCGATCCAGCAAAGGGCCTGAAATCCGATTTTGATAACGTTGAATACTTTCTGGAGAGCACTGACAGCGACTATCTTGGTTGAAAGCATAACCACAAGGGCAAGGATTCATTGCTGCAATGAACTGGAAATTTGCAGGAAAAGTCATTTGTCTTGCGGCTCGTGAAATCACAATTTCTTTGGACTCTAAAGGCTGACGTAACACTTCTAGCACTTTTCGATCAAACTCGGGTAACTCATCTAAAAATAAGACACCTAAATGTGCAAGGGTAATTTCACCCGGTTTTGGCTGTGACCCGCTGTCATTTACAGTAATAGATAAGAGTGGCATGATAAGAAAACAACAGGTTGCCACTCTAAAATTACATAAATAGATTAGAGTAATGACAGTAATAAGCAAGAGTGGCTTGCAAATTTACACAAATAGGCACGAGTGGCTGTAAGAGGCATTCTATGAAAAGAATCAGTGATGAATATTCCCCAGTTAGGAAATCTCAAACTGTATATGGGAGTATTTCAGTAAATTACGCTTTTAGAGGGGAAAAGACGATTTGGTGTGAATCTACTCTTGAGCGTGATTTTTTGATTAAGCAAGAGTTCAATAGCAATGTCATAGATATCGTAAGCCAGCCTATTACCATCCCATATATAACAGAGTTGGGTAATGAATCCACTTATACCCCTGATTTCCTCATACAGTTCTCCAGTGCAAATTGTGGTGATTTCGAGGAAATCCCCTGTCCACTGTTAATAGAAATAAAACCTAGAAAGAAACTTATAGATGATTGGGATAAATTAAAGCCAAAATTTAAGGCGGCTCATACTCTTGCTAAAGAAAAAGGTTGGAAATTCAAGATTATAAATGAATCAAGGTTATATGATCAGTATTGGGAAAATATTAATTTTTTGAAAAGATTTAGGCGTTCTCATGTGGATGTCTATGACGAACAAACTTTAATTGAGACTTTAGATAGTCTTGGTCAATCGACTATTAATCAATTACCTGCACATATTTTTAAGGATAAAACCAATATTCTTCGAGGTATTCATCAAGTATGGGCATTAGTCGCAAAACGAAAAATCATGTGTGATTTATATTGCCCCTTAACCGCAGAGACGGTGATTTGGGTAAATCAAGATGATGTGCTTACAAGGAGATTTTAAATGATTCAGACTGATACTGTAAGTATTGACCGAAGTCGGATCATACTCAAACCAAATGTAATCGTTAAGTATGAAGGGCAACCGTATAAGATTGCTAATGTTCTGAATGCCAACGATATCGTGATTTCTAGTTTAGATTCTGTACGTTGTTTACAAGTAAGCGCAGACTCGCTGCAAGTATTTGAAGCTGAAAATAACCAAACTAAAGATATAAATAAAGGTGATTGGGATATTACGCATGAAGCGTGGAAAATAGCTTTACATCGTTATGAAATCATCAAGCCATTAATTAAGTATTCAACAACTGAATTAGTCGAGCAACGAGCAAGTGAATATGACATTAACCGTTCCACCTTATGGAAATGGTTAAAAGATTTTAGAGAAAATAATTCTATCTTAGTGTTAGTTCCTAAAAAGAGAGGTTGGACGACCAAGAAGTCTAGGTTGTCTCCCCAAATTATGAAGATTATTAACCAAGGTATTCAAGAGGAATATCTCAATGCCAGAAAGCCTAGTATTGCAAAGACTATAGATTTTATTAAAGCAGAATGTTCTCGTCTTAAACTAGAAGCACCCCATGACAATTCAATTCGTAGAAAAATAGAAGCCTTAAATGATTATATGGTGATTAAGGCTCGTCATGGTTCTAAAGCAGCACAAGATAAATATGCATCTGCTGCTGGTGAGTTTCCTAATGCCGATTATCCCTTGGCATATGTACAGGTAGACCACACTCCACTAGATATTGAAATTGTTGATGATGAATTTAGAGAGGCGATTGGACGACCATTTCTAACATTGGCTATTGATGTGAACACTCGAATGGTAGTCGGTTATTACTTGTCCTTAGAAGCCCCCAGTGCAACATCTGTTGCCATGTGTATTGCTTCCAGTATTTTGTCAAAAAAACGGAAGCTTATTGAATTGGATATAGACGCTGATTGGCAAGTTGAAGGTCTTATGGATTCTGTACATACAGATAATGGTCCTGACTTTAGAACTAACCATATCAGTCGAGCTTGCTTGAAATATGGGATTCATTGGGAGTTTCGTCCGATTGGTGGGGCAAGGTTTGGTGGACATATCGAACGTTTAATTGGTGTGGTTAACCTTGAAATGCACATCTTGGATGGTACAACTTTCTCAAATATCCAAGAACGTGGAACCTATAATTCAGCAGGTCATGCCTGTATGACACTGAAAGAACTAGAATATTATATTGTTTATTGGATCACTAAAGTTTATCACCAAAAGAAACACTCCAAACTTGGTATGTCACCTTTACAGAAGTGGCAAGATGGTGTTTGGGGAACAAAAACTACTGTTGGAACGGGTTTAAAAGAGCGAGTTTCGGATGAAGACACATTATTTATTGATTTCCTTCCCGAATTTGAATCAACAATTCAACGTGTAGGTGTACAGAAAGACAATCTATTTTATTTTGCTGATTGTTTACGACAGTGGGTTAATTGTGTTGATCCCGAAGATGTAAATAAAAAGAGAAAAAAGAAATTTTTGTTTAAACGTGATCCAAGGGATATTTCTCTTATTTGGTTTTATGAACCTCTGTCCAATACATATTTTAAAGTACCTACTGCTAAACGAGAAATGCCACCAATAAGCTTATTTGAATACAAACAAGTGCAGAAATATCTTCGTGGTGAACAACATGATAATCAAAATCAGGATGAGATTTATCAGGCAATTCTTCATTTACGTGAGCAATTGAAACAATCTCGTAGTTTGACTAGGAAGCAACGGAGAACAAATCAACGTAAAAAGGAA
>NZ_DJLC01000008.1:0-7945 GCF_002434875.1 Acinetobacter sp. UBA6526
CATACACGGGCCAACGATCAGGGCTGAAACTGCCCCCATAATTCCAGCACCTAGCAGTGTTCCACCTTTTTGGCGTTGCTGTATCTGATCTAAACGCTGTAATAAACCCTGTGGTAAGGACAGTTGATATAAACCAAATAAATTCAACGCAAATACAATAAACATCAGGGCAAATAAGCCAATGAATACAGGATTTTGAAACCAGCGTTGAATACCATAACCAATTTGTGAAACCACAATCCCCATCAGTCCATAGACCATTGCCATACTCAGTACAAAGGTCAATGCGATGATGGCGGCTTTATAGCCTTTATTACGCTGCACTAAAATACCTGAAAGAATAGGAATCAAAGGTAGTGAGCAAGGTAAAAAGGCAAGTAAAATACCTAGCCCTAAAAATAGGATGATATTAAAAACGACACTTTGATTGGATAAAAGGTTTAAAAAAAATTGATCATTATTCCAGTCATCATTTAGTGACGCTTTTTGTGGTTGTGTTTGAATCTGTCCTTGTACCTTATCATTAGCAGGTGTAGCTAACTCATCCTCCTGTAAGGTCGAGGAAATTTCAGGATTCGATTTCTCCTGAACAGTTTTGACTTCAGATTCTGGTACTACTTCTGACGTATTTTTTTGAGTGACTAAAGCTGCAAGATTAGAGAACTTTGTTTCTGAATTTTGTTGTGGAAGCAGTCCTGCTGCATCAGTCGTGATTGTGGTACGTTGTACGGGATAACATAGGCCATCTTCCGAACAGCCTTGCCAACTGACTGTATATTGGCTGTTTGGTTTTACATCCAGTTGAGTCAGCACCTGTTTGTAATGCACATTGGTTACACCAAAAGTTGGATCATCTTTTTCTTGCCCTTTGGGTAAGTTTAAAGACTGATCCTGCTGATCTAGACTTACCTTAAACTGGTCATGATATAAATAATAATGAGGGGCAATATCCCATTTTAACTCGGCTGTTTTTTCAGATAGAGAACTTGCCTGAAATTTAAAGGCCTGTTCTGGTGGTAAAAAATCCTGATTTGCATATATCGATGCTGTGGCTATGCCCAATACAATCGCTATAAATGGTTTAATCAACATACGAGCTTATCTAAACTTAACATTCAGGGCATTATCAAGGGTGCAAAATTAACAGAACATTAAGGGCTGTTTTCGTTTGTAAAATAGGTGGGTTAGATGAGGAAATACCATGTTTGTCGTACTTGTTGAAGATGATCCCTATATTGCCCAAAGCATTGTTGCTGCACTGGATTACCTGAATGTTTCAGTTGAGCATGTCGATACTGCTAAAGCTGCGGATTATTTTATTCGCAACAGTGCGGTTGATTTATGTTTACTGGATTTGGGTTTGCCTGATCAAGATGGCCTTGATTTATTAAATACATGGCGTAAAGATCAAATTCATGTACCTGTTCTGGTACTTACAGCACGTAATCAAACCCAGCAATGTGTAGATGCCTTAAATATCGGGGCAGATGACTATCTCACAAAACCCTTTGACTTAAAGGAACTGATTGCCAGAGTCCATGCGTTAGCTAGACGGAATCGGGGATATTCCTCAAATGTGCTACATATGGGTGCGTTAGAGATCCATCAGAACACTCAACAGGCACATTATCAAGGACAACTCCTCACTTTATCCAGACGAGAATACAGTTTGCTGGAAGTCTTTATGCTTTATCCCAATCAAGTATTAAAAACAGAACAACTGATTGATAAAATTTATGGCTATCAGGACAGTATTGAAAGCAATGCACTAAATGTACATATCCATCACCTTAGACAAAAGATTCATCCTGATATGATTCAGACGGTTCGGGGCGTGGGCTATATGTTCAAAGTGCCAGAGCAAAGCACATGAAAAGTTATAGTTTAAAATGGCGACTGGTTTCTACCATTCTGGCAGTCTTTGTTATCTTGTGGTCTTTGGTATTTTGCTGGCTTTATTTTGAACTGGAAAAACACCTACAAAATACACTGGATGAACGCCTATCCGCTTCTGCCCATATGGTTGCCCGTTTAATTCAGCAACTCCCTGTTGATGAAATTGCCAATACTGTTAATGCAGTACAACAAGACCATAGCACCCCAAATCTGATTGCCTGTCAGGTATCATTATTCAGTTCCAATGTTTCCGCCAATCATCAGGTGATTGCCAAAACACAAGGTTCACCTGAGAGTCTAGCCACACGAAAAATAGGGTTGAGTACATGGTCAGAAAATGAGGTGGAATGGCGTAGTTATGTCTTACAAAAAGGACAGATACAGGTGGTTGCTGCGGAAAGGTTGCAGTTACGCTATTCCTTACTTAAACAGATTTTACAATCAGTATTGATCCCTCTAATCATTACCTTGATTTTATGTATTTTTTTAATTTTATGGATTATTCGGGTTGAGTTTCAACCTTTAGACCAGATTGCTCGACACCTAAGCTACAAGAAACAGCATTTATCTGATGCATCGACCTATTTACTAGAATTAAAAACTCAGAATATTCCTAAAGAAATTCAACCCTTTGTTGATAGTTTACTGCAATTAATATATGACCTGCACCAAAGTCTTGAAAATGAAAAAAGCTTTAGTGCCTTTGCAGCGCATGAATTACGTAGTCCACTCACCGCAATTAAGACACATGTTCAACTTAGCCAGCTTATACTGAGCCAGACAGGACAAACACAAGGCAAAATTGACTTCAATCTCAAACAGGCAGAAACAAGTATTCAGCGTTATGAGCAGTTACTGGAACAACTACTATTACTGAGCAAAACAGAAATACAACCTCAACATATCTCAATGGAATCCACAGACGTTGCCCAAGCTCTGCAACATATCATTTCTGAACTTGAGCAGAAATATCCTAATCTGTCAAAACATCTCAATATTGACTGGAAAAGTCTCTCTTTAATCAATCTATCCTACGCCACTTTGACAATTGTACTTAAAAACCTAATTGAAAATGCCTATTTACATGCACAAACTACAACCCCAATTCAAGTGTATATGGACAAAGAGCATTTGGTGGTTGCGGATACAGGTCATGGTTTGAGTGATGCTGAACTCGGTTTACTAACACAACGGTTCTGGCGTAAATCTTCACAAAATGCTGGGTATGGTCTGGGCTTATCTTTAGTCAAATTGCTACTAGAAAAGCATGGTTTTTCAATACAATTTTCACATCATTCACCTCATGGGTTGAAAGTCACTATTACTTCAATATCCAGTTTGAGCTTGGTCAAATAACCAACTCCGAAAAACCTGAAGTTTCGGCATATTGTGGCATTCTTCCCGATACACCATGTAATAAGCTAATGTGGAAGAGCATTTCATTTCTGGATATAAACGAAGTAAACGCCCCGTTTTTAAATCATCTGCTGCCATGACACTTCTGGCCAATGCCACTCCATGTCCGTCTATAGCTGCCTGTAATACCGCAGCAGAATTATTGATTTTTAAACCTCGTTGAGTGGGTTCATTGCTAATCTGGTTGTACTGTAACCATGTATCCCAAGTGGTAAACCCTGAATGGGAATCCATTGTTAAATCATGGATTAACGGTAGATTTAATAAATTCTTAGGGTCTTGTAATTGTTGCTGATACTTCTGATAAAACATTGGTGAACAGACTGGAAATACCTCTTCATCCATTAACTTCTCTGCAACCAATCCTGACCAGTTGCCTTGCCCATATCGCACCGCAATATCAATACCATGACGACCAAAATCCACAGGCTTTAAATTGGTATCCAATCGAATATCTATCTCAGGATAGGCCTGTTGAAAGCTATCAATTCTTGGTAACAGCCATTTCGCTGCAAAGGCAGGACTGATGGCAACGGTTAAAACTCCTGTTGAGGTTTGAGCCTGTAATTTTTCCAATCCAAGTATCAGCCTGTCGAATCCTGCACGAATATCAGGTAATGCCAACAAAGCCGCTTCAGTTGCTACCAGTCTGGCTTTACCTCCTGTACTCCGCTGAAACAAAGTCATGCCCAGATATTCCTCCAGACTTTTAACCAATTGTCCCACTGCCGCAGGGGTAACATTCAGTTCATCAGCAGCCCCAGAAAAACTTTGATGTCTGGCACTGGCCTCAAAGGCTCTTAATGCGTTGAGATATACAGGAGTTTTCATTCTAAAGATTTTCTATCAATCATTACAAGATTATCTCGTTTGTTTATATAAGATATGAATCATAAAATCAATCCATGCAAATGACATACAGAACAGATATGTCAGGGCAAAACTCAAAACTGATAGAGGATAGTATAGTCATGAATAGATTTTCTTTGAAAGTAGCGATTGTAACAGGTGGTGGTTCAGGTATTGGTAAAGAGGTTGCCACTCGCTTGGTAAAAGAGGGTGCAAATGTTGTCATTACTGGACGTAATGAAGATAAGTTAAAACAGGCTGCTCAGGATATTGATGTCACAGGTGGGCATATCCGTTATTTTGCTGCGGACATTGCATCCCCAGCAACTTCACAACAACTTGTTGATTTCACCACCGCAGAATTCGGTGGGGTTGATATCCTAATTAATAATGCTGGCATTTTTGCACCTAAACCATTTTTAGAAGTCACCGAATCAGAATATGACGGGTTTCTGGACATCATCTTAAAAGGCAAGTTCTTTATGGCTCAGGCTGCTGCTAAAGCCATGCAGTTACGTGGTGGCGGTGCAATTGTTCAAACAGGTTCGTTATGGGCATTACAGGCAGTTAAAGCAACTCCATCTTCTGCCTATTCTGCTGCGAATGCTGGTGTACATGCATTGACTCATAACTTAGCAATTGAACTTGCAGAGGCGAATATCCGTATTAATACCGTTGCTCCCGCTGTAGTTGAAACACCTGTGTACAACACCTTTATGTCAGATGATCAAGTGAAAGAAGCACTTCCATCTTTTAACTCGTTCCATCCATTAGGTCGTAATGGTCAGCCTGCCGATGTTGCAGAAGCGATTTTATTCCTTGCTTCAACCAATGCAGCATGGATTACAGGAACAATTCTACCTGTTGATGGTGGAGTCATGGCAGGACATTAAGGTGTCTTTCCAACAATGCTAAAACAAGTGCTACCACCATGAAATTATTGTGAGGTAGCACAATTGTTTAACTTAATTAAGCAAAAAGAGATTTTAATATGCAAGACTGGAATAACTACCGTGATTCTCTGCTTAAGCATGTGGCTGATTATGCAAAATTAGCACCAGACACTATGCGTGGCCTCTCCTCAATGGAAGCTGGTACAAGCAAAATTGGCAAACTAGATGCCAAAACCCATGAGTTGATTGCTCTGGCAGTTGCTGTGACAACACGCTGTGATGGATGTATTGCCGTTCATTCTAAAAAAGCGATTGAACTAGGTGTAAGCCGTGAGGAAATTGCAGAAGCTCTATCCGTAGCAATTGCATTAAATGCTGGTGCAGCCCTGACTTATTCAGCCCGTGTTTTAGAAGCGGTAGATAGCGTAAGTCAGCAATAACTTTTTTAAATTCTTCCTCCTATTGATCTGCATTAGGTCAATAGGATATTTGCCTTTTTGAATGGATGAGATAAAGCATGTTGATTAACGCTGATTTTTCCCGAATGGCTGTGGTTAAACCCAACGATTATCAATGGGTCAAGTCTCCTCGTGGTGAAGTTGAACGAGTTATGCTGGATCGAGTTGGAAACGAAACTGCCCGTGCCACCAGTCTGGTTCGTTATGCACCACAGACTATTTTTCCAGAGCATCAACATCCATTGGGTGAAGAAATTTTGGTGCTTTCGGGAACTTTTACTGAAAATGGTGATCAGCATTATCCAGCAGGCTGGTATTTACGCAATCCAGATGGTTCAAAACATACTCCATCCAGTGAGGGTGGGACATTAATTTTTGTCAAACTCATGCAAATGTCCAAGACTAATACTGAGACTGTACGTATTAATACTCAGGATTCCAAAAACTGGCAAACACTTGGTCAGCGTCTGATTTGTCCCTTATACCTTTCCCATGAAGAACATACTTATCTTGAAAAACTTAAACCACACCAAAGCTTTGATGAACACAGTTTAAATGGGATGGAGCTTTTGATTGTACAAGGTGAATTGATTGCAAATGGGGAGTGTTATCCCACAGGTTCATGGATTCGTTTACCCATCCAAAGTAGCCATAGTTTTTATGCAAGTGAAATAGGTGCAATGCTGTATGTAAAAACAGGCCATCTTCTATCTGCCCAAAACTTTATGGAGCAACAAACATGATACAGGCCAAGATTGCCATTATTGGTGCAGGTTTAAGTGGTTTATATGCTGCCTATTTACTGGAACAAGCCAAAATCACAGACTATGTTGTGCTTGAAGCAAGAGATCGTTTAGGTGGCCGTGTCTATTCAGAGCAAGGATTTGATTTAGGCGCAACATGGATCTGGCCCGAACTCAATCCTGATCTGATGCAACTGGTACATCAACTGGGATTGCCATTTTCCGAACAGTTTGAAAAGGGAAAGTTGGTCTTTGAAAAGCAAAGAGGCATCCCCCCTGTACAGTTATCAAGTCCTTGGGCATCGACACCCTCGATTCGCCTTGAGGGGGGAATGAGCAGCCTGATTCATGGCTTAGCCCAACAAATTCCTGCACAAAAAATTCTGACTCAACAACAGGTCACTCATATTACTCAACAAGAACAAGTACCCCTTCATTTAACCACCCAGAATCAGACAGGTGAAGAAACAATTATTAAAGCAGATTATGTCCTCATTGCACTTGCCCCTCGCCTGACTGCTCAACACATTGTATTCACTCCAGCCTTGCCCACTGCACTACGGAACCAGTGGAAACACACTGCAACATGGATGGCCCCTCATGCCAAGTATGTTGCGGTTTATCCTGAAGCTTTTTGGAGAAAACAAGGCTTGTCTGGTCAAGCCAGTAGCCATGTTGGCCCTATGGGTGAAATTCACGATGCGTCTACGTCCAGTGGTCATGCTGCATTATTTGGTTTTCTCGGTATTCCTGCAAACGTTCGCCAAAAAGTCAGTGAAGCAGACTTGATGGCACATTGTCGGGCACAACTGGTTCGTCTGTTTGGTTCAGAAGCTGCAACGCCCGAATATGAATATATCAAAGACTGGTCAGCAGACAATTTTACAGCCACCGAAGAAGACTGGAAAAACCCTGCTGTCTCTCATGGAGTAGCACCTGAAAATACCCCGAATGACCAGATTTGGCATAACCGTATCATTGGAATTGCCAGTGAATGGTCACAGCATTATTCAGGTTATTTGGCAGGGGCGATAGATGCTGCTCAGGTAGGTGTTCAGCGTATTCAACAACTCTTATAAAATCCAATAGGAACATTTATGCAAAAGACCTATAAAGCCGTACAGGTGAGCCAGTTTGGCAAACTGGAAATGGTTGAACGAAATATTCCCACGCCACAGGCAGGTGAAGTACTGATTGCTGTGGAAGCCTGCGGTATTTGTGGTGCAGATGCAACCACAGTCGAAAGTAGCAATCCTGATTTTCAATATCCCCGTGTACCAGGCCATGAAGTGGTCGGGCGGATTGTTGCTATTGCGAATTCCTCATCCTATTGGGAAATTGGTCAGCGAGTTGGAGTCAGTCGCCTAGGTGGGCATTGTAATCACTGTGCTGAATGTCGTCAGGGCTTATTTAATCTCTGCAACAACCAGCCAGTTATGGGAAGTAACCATGATGGTGGTTATGCAGAAATGATGCTTGCCAAAGAAACAGGTTTAGTAGCTATTCCTGATGAACTAAGTTCAGTTGAAGCTGCACCTTTGTTGTGTGCTGGGATTGCCACTTTTAATGCCCTAAAAAAATCAGGGGCACAAGCTGGCGACTTGGTTGCAATTCTGGGAATCGGTGGTTTAGGTCATCTGGCGATTCAATATGCGAAACGTATGGGTTTTAAAGTGGTCGCCATTGGTCG
>NZ_DJLC01000067.1:0-407 GCF_002434875.1 Acinetobacter sp. UBA6526
GGCGAATAACGAACGATTCGTTTTACTGACGGAATAAAACCCATATCAAGCAATCGGTCAGCTTCATCAATCACCAAAAATTCAATTCGATCCAACCAAACTTCTTTTTGCTCAACGAAATCAATTAGACGCCCCGGTGTCGCCACTATAATGTCAACAAAGTTACGATCTAACATTTTCTTTTGTTTATCAAAATCTACACCACCTAACAATGTTACGAGATGTAAGTCTGAAAATTTGGTTAATGCTTTTGCATCACTTTCAATTTGTAGTGCCAATTCACGGGTTGGCGCTAAAATTAAAGCACGCGGCTCTCCACGGAAGCGCTGATCTTGAACTGGGTTATTCAATAAATCATTGATCACACTAATTAAAAAAGCTGCAGTTTTACCTGTACCTGTTTGTGC
>NZ_DJLC01000067.1:717-19437 GCF_002434875.1 Acinetobacter sp. UBA6526
AGTTTTACCTGTACCTGTTTGTGCTCGACCAATAGCATCATGCCCTGCTAATGTATATTTTAAAACCTTTTGTTGAATCGGGGTCATTTTCGTAAAACCCAAAGCATCGATTGCTTTCTTCAACTGCGGATGTAAATTTAAGGTTTCAAAACCAGATGTCATATATGCTCTCGAACCATCAATGACCAAAAGAAAGTGGCTATTATAAACAAAAACGCCCCAAATAACATTGGAGCGTTTTTATATTGCGTTAAGGCAACAAATTAGTCTAAAGGCTGAACGTTTTCAGCTTGGAAACCTTTTTGTCCTTGAACTACGCTGAATTCAACGCGTTGGCCGTCACGTAATGAACGGTGACCATCACCAACGATTGCACGGAAATGAACAAATACGTCATCACCACCATTACGCTGAATAAAACCAAAGCCTTTAGTGTCGTTAAACCACTTTACTACGCCTTGTTCACGAGCTGTCATAAGTCAATCCTCAGATATTGAAAGATAAGGACCTTCCGGTGTTGCAAACAGCAGAGCCAACAAGGTTTTAAAATTTTTTATAATTTTAAAGCTTGTAATCATTCTGTAAAACTATCAACAATTTCCGGTTACATCCATTTGTTATAGGGTTTATTACAATAAATTATATCAAACACATCCTAAAACGCATCGAGCTTAACATGGGTTTATGACAATTAATAGATTTATTTAGACTATTTCAAATATTTCTATCTGTTTTTTTCAATAATTTAGCTGTTTTTCTGCTGTAATTTTCCACTCTAAAATTACAAAAAAGTTTGTTAAGATAATTTGCAATTAAGGTTCACGAATTATTATGTCAGATATAGCTCACTCTCCTGAAATCATTGATGCAATGGGACAACCCTGTCCAATGCCGCTATTAATGCTGAAGCGTGCTTTGAAAAAAGCCAATGCACCTAGACAATATTTATTAAAATCATCTGATCCACACAGTGAAATTGATGTAACACGATATTGCCAAATTCAGCAACTTCAATGCCAGCCTCAAAAAATTTCAGAGAATGAATTTCACTATTTAATTGAATCTATGTGATTCTTTGCTAAACTCTTGGTAAAGACTAGATAGATAAATTTACATTTCTATACTCAAATTTCCTTAGTGATGAAGAACATTCACATTAAGATGAAATTGTTGACTTAAATACCATCCTATAAGGAGAATCCATGACTACTGACAGCAGCAATCAATTGATGCCCCTGTCATTGTCTGCGCCAGGTGTAAATCTCGGTGCATATATCAGTACTGTCAATCAAATTCCAATTTTAACCGCCGAGCAAGAAAAAGAACTTGCTGAACGTTATTATTATGATCAAGACCTCGATGCTGCCAAATTATTGGTAATGTCTCATTTACGCTTTGTTGTTCATATTGCTCGTAGTTATGCGGGTTACGGTTTGCCTCAAGGCGATTTAATTCAAGAAGGCAACCTTGGCCTAATGAAAGCAGTTAAACGCTTCGATCCCAATATGGGCGTGCGCTTAGTTTCTTTTGCGGTTCACTGGATCAAAGCTGAAATCCATGAATATGTGATTCGTAACTGGCGTATTGTTAAAATCGCAACGACCAAAGCGCAACGTAAGTTATTCTTTAATTTACGCAGTCTGAAAAAATCGAGTAAACGCCTGACCTTAGAAGAAGCTCAAGCCATTGCCAATGATTTGAATGTGACTCCTGAGCAAGTGCTAGAAATGGAAGGTCGTTTAACGGCTTATGATGCTGCATTTGAAGCGCAAGGTGATGACGATGATGACACACCACATACTGCTCCAGCATTGTATCTAGAGGATAATCGTTACGATCCTGCGCGATTAGTTGAAGAAGAAGATTACGAAGCACAAAGTACTTCTGCCTTACATGAAGCAATGGATCAACTTGACGATCGCTCACGCAATATTTTACAACGCCGCTGGTTAGATGATGACAAATCAACCCTGCATGAACTTGCTGCTGAATATAACGTTTCTGCTGAACGTATTCGCCAACTTGAAAAAAATGCAATGGAAAAAATCAAAACTGCGATGTCTGCAAGTTAAAATCAAGACAAACAAAAGGGCGACAACGCCCTTTTGTTTTATCAAGCTTTGTTAAAAGCTTCGAATATGTTAACTTTGTTCATCAATTTTCTAGTTCCATTTTCATTATGTGGATAGCAATTTCTGCGCTTAATCTTGCACTTGCAGTTATGTTAGGTGCTTTTGGTGCTCATGGACTTAAATCTTTTGCTACACCTGAGCAGCTTGCTTGGTGGAGTACAGCAACACAGTATTTTTTCTATCACGCAATTGGTTTACTTATTTTAAGCGTGTTAAAAAACACCTCTCCTAGTTTCCCCATAAAAATCCCTTTTATTTTGATCCAAATTGGCATCATCTTTTTCTGCGGTTCGTTATACATTATGGCACTTGGCCTACCTAGAATCTTAGGTGCGATTACGCCAATTGGTGGTGCATTTATGATTGCAGGATGGGTAATGCTTGCATGGCAGGCAACCAAGCATGCGAAATAAGGATTGATTCATGCATATCTATTTAAATGGTGAGTCAACAGACACGCCTTGCGAAAACCTTCAGCAACTCATTCAAGCACTAGCTTTAGAAGGCAAACGCTTTGCTGTAGAGAAGAACCAACAGATTATCCCGAAAAGTAGACTAGAGCAAACTGTAATTGCTCCTGAAGATCGTATTGAAATTATTCAAGCTGTTGGTGGCGGCTAATCGGCTAAAAATGGAGTAAGCCCATGCAAGATTCCCCTTTAATTGTTGGTTCACGAACTTTTCAATCTCGTTTGTTGGTCGGAACAGGAAAATATCAAGATTTAAATGAAACAGATTTAGCGATTCAAGCCAGTGGCGCTGAAATTGTCACCGTTGCAATCCGTCGTGTAAACATCGGTCAGCATGCCGATCAACCAAATCTACTTTCAGTGATTCCACCTGAAAAATATACAATTCTGCCAAATACCGCAGGTTGCTTCGATGCCGATAGCGCGATTCGTACCTGTATGCTGGCTCGTGAGCTACTTGATGGTCACAATCTGGTAAAGCTGGAAGTACTCGGTGATGAAAAAACCTTGTACCCGAATGTGACAGCAACGCTTAAAGCAGCGCAAACCTTGATTGATGATGGTTTTGAAATCATGGTTTACACCTCGGATGACCCGATTGTTGCTCAAGAACTTGAAAGTATGGGTTGTGTTGCGATCATGCCTTTGGGCAGTTTGATTGGTTCTGGTCTCGGTATTTTGAATCCACATACCATTTCCATCATCAAAGAAAATGCCAAAGTTCCTGTATTGGTGGATGCTGGTGTGGGTACCGCCAGTGATGCAGCCATTGCAATGGAACTTGGCTGTGATGGCGTGCTGATGAACACGGCGATTGCTGCGGCTCAAAATCCAATTTTGATGGCTTCTGCGATGAAAAAAGCCGTTGAAGCAGGTCGTGAAGCATTCTTGGCGGGTCGTATGCCGCGTAAGCGTATGGCCAATGCCAGCTCGCCTGAAACGGGTTATTTCTTTAAGTAAGAAAAGAAATACTAAAGGGAGCTTTTTAGCTCCCTTTTTTAATGCGATGATGATTTTATCTTGATTCGAGATTAACAAGATGAACAACATGATCACTTGATCGTAAAGCAAGATCACTTAAAACATCTGGCTTTAGCAGTTTGATCTCACTCTTTGGCATCCATGAAATCACTTGAGCAGCACTAGAGTCATCAACATAACTAGCTTTTGTTTGGATCTGACCTTTATAAATATAAAGAAATTCATGGAAATGTTTATCTACGATAGGATCATAGAAAAAGTTTTCAACAATCGCGAAAAGCACAGGTGAATTAAAATCTTCCCCAGTTTCCCCCAATACTTCTCGCTGAACCCCTTCTAAAGTAGTTTCTGAAAACTTTAATCGACCACCCACTAAAGAAATACTTCCATCAGGAAATGTAGAAACCAAAATCTGATCTTCATATTCTATCCAAGCAGCCACACGGATATTAAGCTTCCCCTCAGCTATCTCTAATGTTAAATCTTTCACTTATCACTCAAAGGCTTCGTTTTAATCATTTATTCTATTATATTTTTTAAATTCCCTTTCGCCTTTCGCTCAAAATTCTGCTGAAAATATTCAGTTTGATACAGCGGTTCAGCCTGATAAAAATGAGCTAAAACTTGTTTTCTTTTAATCGAATAAACATCTGGATCTACCCAAGCATACTCCTGTTGAATTTGCTGTTCATATTCATCGAAACGCTCTGGTGAAGCAGCTAGAATCGCCAAATCAATATCCAGTAAAAACTGTAAATCTAGCTCATCTGTTACCTCATGCTTTTGTGTGGCAATAATCCATCGCTTTATTTTCTGAATGATATCTATGGGTAAATCTTGAGCCAGATACTGCTCGAACAGTTCAGCACTTTTTAACTCATTATCTTTGGCTTGCGGATCATAAACTACATCATGGAACCAGAGTGCCAATGCAACAGCATGTGCATCATTTAAATCAGCTCGAATCGAGTCAACTAGAACCAGACATTCATATAAATGCTGAATTGTATGGTAAGCGCGATGCTTTTCACTATAAGCAACTATTAATTTATTAAAAACTTTTCTCGGTTCAGAAAATTGATAATGTCGATCTAAATCGAACCATGAGTTTTCTAGGATCGCTAAATATTGTTGCATGATAGCCCCATCACTGAATTTCTTTATTCAACCACTTCGCTAAAGTTTCTGCTTGTTTTCGATCGAGAAATAATTGATAAAGCTTACAGGAACCAAACTCATGTTTAAGTTCCTGTTGACGTACTGGGTGATTTCCAAAACGAAAACGTCTTGTTCCATCAGCATCTAAAGGTAAGGCATAAACACCATAACTACGTGGTTCAGTCAGATGCCCTTTGATAGTGACATGATCTGGTGAGATTGCATGTTTTAATAAATGTTCTTTAGTTAACATCTCACCTTTCCCCTTTTTTTAAGATGCGTGTTGCTCATCCCTTTTAAATACCAATTCTTTATTTGAAGAACTTTCGGCATCAAAGTAATAACCTTCGCTATCAAATGCTTTTAATTGTTCTGCTTGATTCAATTGGTTTTCAATCAAATATCTCGCCATTAAACCACGCGCTTTTTTCGCATAGAAACTAATGACTTTATATTTTCCATTTTTTTGATCTAAGAATACAGGTTTAATAATTTCTGCCTGAATTTTCTTTTCATTCACAGATTTATAATATTCGTCAGAAGCTAAATTTACCAATACTTTTGCATCAATTTCAGCCAAATCTTGGTTAATTTGATCCGTGATCATATTTCCCCAAAATTCATATAAATTATGACCTCGTGCATTTTTTAATTTAGTGCCCATTTCTAAACGATACGGCATCATCAAATCCAATGGACGCAACAAACCATAAAGACCAGATAACATACGCAAATGCTGTTGGGCAAAATCAATATCTTGATCTTTTAAATGATAAGCATCTAAACCTGTATACACATCACCTTTAAATGCAAACAAAGCTTGGCGTGCATTAGAAAAATCAAAATCCGCATTCCAGTCACGAAAACGATCAACATTTAAGTTGGCAATTTTCTCACTTACACTCATCAAAGAGGCAATTTCGGTTGCAGATAACTTACGACATACATCTATCAATTGTTGTGATTGTTCTAATAAACGAGGCTGTGTGTATGTGTCTGTCGGTAAAGAAGTTTCATAATCTAGTGTTTTCGCTGGAGAAATTAAAGCAAGCATATTCAATCAATATCAATTTATCTTAGTGAAACTATAACAGTTGATAATTTTTAATGCCAATTCGTGTTTTCATTGATCATTATCGGTAAAATAGTGGATTCTTCCATTATTCATTATTTATCTTATGTCTGAGCAAATCTTCATCCAAGGTCCTGTTGGTCAAATCGAAATGTTTGTAGATCAACCCAAAGGTGAAATTACTGGCTTTGCTGTCGTCTGCCACCCTCATCCTTTACAAGGTGGAACACCTCACCACAAAGTTCCCGTCCTATTGGCTCAGATATTTAATGAAATGGGCTGCGTTGTTTATCGCCCTAGTTTTCGCGGTCTATCAGGTAGTGAAGGCACGCATGACCAAGGACACGGCGAAACTGATGATATTATGACTGTCATTGAATACGCACGTTCAAAGCATGCAGGCTTAACATTCTACGCAGGTGGTTTCAGCTTTGGTTCTCATGTGTTAGCGAAATGCCAAGCTCAGTTGAGTGAAGACTTACGCCCAAAACAAATGATTCTATGTGGATTACCAACAGGTTCAGTCGTAGACCTACGTCACTATAAAACGCCAGCAATTGACGGAGATATTCTATTTGTTCATGGTGAACAAGATGATATTACGTTGCTTTCAGACATGATCGCTTGGGCAAAACCACAAAAGCATCCAATTACTATTCTGCCAGGTGCTAACCACTTCTTTACGGGTTATTTAAAGCAATTAAGACAAGTTATTTCTCGCTTTTTAAAACTGTAGAATTAACAACAAATTATTAAAAAAAGTATACTTGTTTTGAATCCGATGTCTGTTATATCAGTAAAGATGAATAGGCATTAGGGTTCTATATGAAGTTAAATAAAAAACAGGGACTTTTTTTAAAGCAAACCATTGAGTATTGGCAACAACAAGGTACGATCACCCCTGATGTTGCAAAGGATTTACAAAATAGCTTTTCTGTTCGCTCCTTTGATTGGGAACGGCTAGCTAAATATTCTTTTTGGATTTCAATGATCTGTGCAGTCATAGCAATTGCTGCAATCACTGCCGATAAATTCTTATTAGATTTGATTGCGAGAATATTCGTTGACTCAAAGATCATCCCATGTCTGATTTTTGCTGGCGTGGCAACTGGTTTTTATGCTTTTGCCTATCGTCGACGCAAAACAAAACCATTACATCAATTTAGTAATGAGGCCATTATTTTTGCTGGCGTAATTTCCACTGCAGCTTCTGTTGCTTATTTTGGACAAGCAATCGACACGGGCAACGGGCATTTTTCTTTATTATTTTTACTCTCCACTGTCATTTATGCTGCGCTCGCATTTTGGTTTCCATCCAAACTCATTTGGGTCTTTTCACTTCTCTCCTTAGGTTCATGGTTCGGTGCAGAGACAGGCTATATGTCAGGTTGGGGCGCATACTATCTAGGCATGAATTTTCCTTTACGCTTCGTCATGTTCGGCATAGTACTGATTAGCTTGAGTTTACTGTTTAAACGATATACTTACTTTAAAAACTTTGCACACTCAACTTACGTGATGGGATTACTGTATTTATTTATTGCATTATGGATTCTGTCAATCTTTGGAAATTATGGAGACTTGAATAGTTGGTACAGTGTTAAACAATATGAACTCTTACACTGGGGCATCTTATTTGGTTTTATTGCGATTATTGCAATCGTATATGGTTTAAAACATGATGATGCAACATCTCGTGGCTTTGGTATTACCTTTTTATTTCTAAATCTTTATACCAAATATTTTGAGTTTTTCTGGAATGGAATGCATAAAGCAATTTTCTTTATTGTGCTCGCAGCCTCGTTCTGGTGGATTGGTCGACATGCTGAAAAACTATGGAATTTAGAGTTTCTCTCGAGCCAATCTCAGAACAAAAGAAATCATCCTGTTGAATAACTATTGAAAATCACTCCAATTTAAACCAAACCGAGCCAAATACTTTTTGACTCGGTCACTATCATTGGTGGTATTACGTTGCTGGCGTGAAGCAGCAAACAGTTGACGTCCAGCATCTGCCATCGACTTGGAATTTTCACAGACTTGAAGCACTCCTCGTAGTTGAATTTGATCAAATTCATCAATCTCGCTCAACTGCGTTTGATCTAAATATTTGAGTAAAATATCTTTATTAGATTGATGTTGTGTGTTTTGAAGCGACCACAACTGCTTTAAACGCTGAATCTCTTTTTCCACCGCTTCTGAACGGATTAACTCGCCGCTGGATAATGTCGCCAATCTTGTCACACTAGCGGTTAAATCACGGAAATTTCCCTGCCACGATGCCTCTCTTGATTTAGCAAATTTTAAATACACATCGAGTGCATCACGTTGAAAACGTAATTGTCTTTGATGGTTCACAGCAAAGCGTTGTAATTCAAACTCAACATTTGGAGCAATATCTTCAATTCGATCTTTTAGGTTCGGCAAAAAGAAAGTCCATGTGTTTAGTCTAGCCCATAAATCCTCACGAAAACGACCTGCTTGCACTTCTGCTCTCAGGTCTTTATTCGTTCCCGCAATCAATTGAAAATCGGCCTGAACCTCTTTGTCACTTCCGACAGGAAAAAAGGATTTATCCTCAAGCGCTTTAAGCAACATCGCCTGTTCATCTAGTCCAAGCTCACCAATTTCATCCAAAAACAAGATACCTTGATCGGCACTTTTCAATAATCCTGTCCGTGAAGCTGCTGCCCCTGTAAACGCACCTTTGATATGACCAAATAGACTCGACATAGCACTATCACCACGCAACGTCGCACAGTTCACATCAACAAAACGCCCACTTAAATGAAACTTATCTTTCTTTAATTGAAAGATTTGTTTGGCTAGATGGGATTTACCTACACCTGTTGCGCCCATAATCAAAATCGGCGCGCTGGAACGTGTCGCAACCAACTCAACTTCTGTGATCAGCTCATTAAACTCATGGTTATAGGTTGAAATATTGGCTTTCAATTGTTGCCAGTTTTGTTGCTGTTCATCTTCAAAACGCTGTTTAAGAACATCATAGCGAGACAAATCAAGATCAATGATGCGATATTCACCTTCGGGTGTTTTTTGTTGATTTGGCGCACTTTGAATTAGTTTGGCAGGTAAATAATTGGCATCAACTAAGAGATACCAACAGATTTGAGCAACATGCGTGCCTGTGGTGATATGCAAAAGATAGTTATTTTTTTCGGTATCAAATGAATAACTTTTCACAAAGTCATATAGCGCACCATAAACCTCAGCAAAATCCCAAGGATCTCGGATACTTACTCGCTGACCCGACACCGTAGTAGACGGTGACACGCTCTGAGCATCTTGAGCAATAAATTTGACTAAATTATGATGCTGTCGATCATGTAATAGTACCAGTTCATCCACGATCAGATCTTCATGCATTAGAAGACTCAACGTTGGACGCCAACGCTGCCAACGATCGGGACGTTTCCCTTGATCCAAAGTAGAACCAACAAAACCAATTACAACGTTTTTTTTATTCATTTAAATCTATCATGTTGAATATTTAAAATAGCTTGATATTTCCCTGATTCAGGAAGAAAAGCCTTAAACTGATTATTTCCAATACCTATCCATAATCGCCCACATTGCGTACATTCATACATATCTGCAGAATATCTTATAAACCTATCTATAATCTGCTCAGAAAATGTCTCTTTATGATTTAAAGAAGTATTCATCGTGTCATCGACTGCATCATAAAAATCAAATAAATCAACATCAGTAATAAAAGAAGCTTTGTATGGAATTTGATCTGTCTGATCAACAATCACATGACCACATACACATCCTAGTTTACTCATTCGAGGCTATGCCCTTAAATCTTTTTATTGATCTTATGATCTTTGCACATCATTTTCTATAAAATTTTATAGTTTCATATACAATGACCTTTTCATTAAAAAAATTCCAACAAGATGCTTCATTTTACTTTTTTAGGCACATCTTCAGGTACACCCACACTGACACGCAACGTCTCAGCTTTAGCGATCCGTAATAGCAAGAATAAAGATTGGATATTAGTTGATGCTGGTGAAGGCACACAGCATCGCATTCAACAGGCTAAACTCTCATTACAAAACCTAGTTGCCATCTGCATTACTCATGTTCACGGCGATCACTGTTATGGATTAGTTGGTTTATTGGGGCGAGTGCAGGTATGAATGCACGTACCGCTCCTTTAACCATTATCGCTCCCAAAGAAATTCAACAATGGATTGAAGTCACCGCACAGCTGACCGATCTGCATTTACCCTACCCGCTTAATTTCATTGATGTAAATAAGGCCACACAAATACAGCAAATAACAGATGAATTTTCGATTCAAGCCCATCGACTCAGTCATCGCGTACCCAGTTTTGCATTTAGTATTATTACGCAATACACTCAGAAGAAGTTAGATACACAAGCCTTAATTCAACTCGGCGTAGCAAAAGGCAAAGCTTGGGGCAATTTACAACAAGGTTTAGATATTGAGTTTAATCAGCAAACATTAAAAACGGCTGATTTTATTCAAATTCTCAGACATCGTGTTCACGCGATTGTCGGTGATGACAATGATCATCCCGATTTATTGGCACAAGCTTGCCAAGATGCCCAACTCTTGATTCATGAAAGCACCTACACGCAAGCTATTTTAGATAAAGTGGGGTCAGGCCCAATGCATAGTTCCGCAAAGATCGTTGCAGAATTTGCTCAACAACAAGGTCTAATTAATCTGATCCTGACACACTTTAGCCCACGCCATCAAGACTGTGCTGGACAGCAAGCGATTGCTGATGAAGTCCATCAATATTATCAAGGCAATTTCTATTTAGCTGATGATTTTGATCAATTTACGTTAGATGCGACAGGACAACTAAGTAAAGTAAATCCGAAATAAATGAGATACGGCATTTTAATTAAGGGATGTCTGGAGATAAAAAGTCAAACAGACCTCGTAACAAGCGAAATGGTAAAGTGATGATCCAGTAAATAATCTCTACAGGAAAATCAATTGAATCTAGCCAATTCCAACCATTATCTCGATGGAGATGGTTTTCTCGTTTTGGTTTTACCCAGTAAGCAAGCAGAAAACAGACCAAACTTATCGCTAGAAATATAAAATTAAAATCGTCTACTAAAAAATGTATAAGACAAAATATCCCAGTAATAAATAAAATAATCGTGAGTAAATAACGCAAAATACTCATAGGAATTGGCAATTTATTTCTATTTTGCTATGGTTATAGTATGTCTTTGTACAAAGACCTATACAACTCTTTTTCTTAAAAGACAGGTGTCAGTCTAAAAAACGCAAAGCATGTCCATTACAGTCTATCTTCAAGACGATCAAGACATTGATCAAGCCTTATATTTGCTCAATCAAAAGCATTACCACCTACAAGCTACTCGTTGGTATAAAAAAGATATGGCTATTTTGAAAAACCATCGACCTTAAATCGTAAACGAAAGAAAATGAAAGAAATTCTGAGCTATCGAAATCACAGCTTATCACTCCTAACGCACATTTCACCCAAGAATACTTTGTGGTTAAAAATTGAAAAAGAACAACAATTCGCTCGAACAGGCAAAAATGCAGCGGGCAATTAAATAGAATTTAAGATAAAAAAATATATATTTTTATATCTTATTTATTAAAACTTTCATTATCAAAATGAATAGTGTTATTTTAATATTAAATTTTATTAATAAATATCAACACATTAAATTAAAATTACTACATTTTTAAAAAAGTTGGCACACTCACTGCAATAGTATAAGCACACAATATCATTGGGATCTTGTGAATACACCTGCCTGCAAACGCTTGGCAGGCAGGCTTTGAAAGGAAAATGAAAATGTCTGTCGTTGAACAAATCAACAAACAAGCTCAATTTGAACAAGAACAGCAACAACGTACTTATCAGGTTCTTCAAAATGAAAAAAGTATGCCGATCAAAATGTGGACCAACGGAGTACTTGTTGATGACAACTCAAAACAACAATTGCTACAAACCGCGCAAATGCCTTTTATCTATAAATGGATGGCTGTTATGCCTGATGTTCACTTTGGTTTAGGCGCAACAATCGGAAGTGTGATTCCAACTAAAGGTGCAATTATCCCTGCTGCGGTCGGTGTCGATATCGGATGTGGAATGATGGCCACACGTACTAGCTTAACTGCATCAGATTTACCTGATAATTTACATGCTTTGCGTACCGAGCTTGAACGTTTGATTCCACACGGAATGACCAAAGGACGTGGACGAGATCGAGGTTCTTGGGAAAATCCACCTGAAATGGTAGATCAAGCTTGGGCTAACCTTGTTGCAGATTTTGAATTGATTTGTGCTAAGCACCCTCGCCTCAAAAACACCAATAACCGTAAACAATTGGGAACGTTAGGAACAGGCAACCACTTTGTAGAAATCTGTTTGGATGAACATGATCATGTTTGGATTATGTTGCACTCAGGTTCACGTGGTGTGGGTAATGCCATCGGTAATCATTTTATTGAGCTAGCACGCAAAGATATGCAGAAACACTTTATTAATTTACCAAACAAAGATTTAGCATATTTAGTTGAAGGGACAGATCATTTTGATGATTACTGGTTTGCTGTCGGTTGGGCACAACGCTTTGCCATGAAAAACCGTGAAATTATGATGCAAGCCGCGATCAAAGCTTTAGCAACAATTATTCCAAAACCGTTTAATGCCAAGCTTGAGGCAGTGAATTGCCACCATAATTATGTGCAAAAAGAAGAACACTATGGTGAAGAAGTGATGGTCACTCGTAAAGGTGCTGTCAGCGCCAAACTTGGACAATATGGAATTATTCCAGGTTCAATGGGTGCCAAGTCCTTTATTGTTCGCGGACTTGGAAATCAGGAATCGTTTTGCTCATGTTCGCATGGCGCAGGTCGAGTGATGAGTCGTGCTGAAGCAAAACGTCGTTTTACCGTAGAAGATCAGATTGCACAGACTGAAGGAGTTGAATGCCGTAAAGATGTTGCTGTGATTGATGAAATTCCATCAGCTTATAAACCGATTGAAGATGTAATGAATGCACAAAAAGACTTGGTTGAAGTGGTTTATACCTTAAGACAAGTTGTCTGTGTTAAAGGGTAATATACGGAGATTTCTATGTGTCATGTTTTATTAATCAGCACAAATAGATGGATTGATCTAGGTTATTTCAATTGTGAAAGTATCTCTTTCACACAACAACTACCTGACTATGTTCCTGAAATCAATGAAATGAAATTTAATAATCGTTGGTATATTGCTGGTTTTCCAAATGAAAAATCATGTGGCTGTCTTTTTCGAATTTTACCACTTGCTTTAGGATTCATTTCACCAACCACACGGCTTGATGAAAATAAGCAAGCCATTAAGGCAACTCATATCGCTTATGAAATTTTCAATCAGCTTGTAAAGCAAAAAATTAGTTTTGAAATTATAGTTTCTTGGACTCAAGGCAGTATTAATGAAGATATCAATACAATTCATGATATCAACTTGAATTTCAAGGACATTAATCAAGATCAATTTGTATTTATAGAAAACTCGAGAATGTTATATACATATCAAGGACAAATATGAAACTCGCAGAAGCACTTTTACTGCGAAGCGATCAACAAAAAAAACTCGCTTCATTAAAACGACGGATCAACACCAATGTATTAGTACAAGATGGTGATGAGCCAAGCGAAGATCCAAATGAACTTATTAAACAGGTATTTGCTTTAACCCAAGAAAGCAATCAATTGATTTGTCGTATTCATTTGACCAATGCGCAAGCCAAGTTGGAAGATGGAAAAATTCTGCTGTCCCTATTAAGCTTGCGTGATAGTTATGCTGAACAGCATAAGATTCTCGTTGATGCGATCGCCAATACCCATCGTGAGCCTGATCGTTACAGCTCACGTGAGATCAAATGGAAGAAGGTTATCCCTTTATCCCTGTTTCTAGCTTGCAAAAACAAGCCGATGATATCAGCGCGAAACTACGCGATTTAAATATCAAAATTCAGGCTGCCAATTGGCAGATTGATTTAGTTGAATAGACATCAAAAGATTTTGTGAAATCATTTCACAATACCAGTTTGGACATACTGGGCGAGTACAAGATCCTGCATTACTCCGATCTGAGGGATTGAAAATAATTCAGGCGGCTATGGCAGCATGTGAGCCGTGCATCAATTTTCACTGATTAGGCTCAGCACCATGTACCTAGTAAACCTTTGCCAAAAGCAAAGTCACGCGTTACTTCGCATTACCATGTACTGACAGTATGTTCATTAAATTAGAAAATAAGGAAAATAGAAGTGAATAAAGCTTTGGCAAATATGCCAGCGACCATCCAGATTGATGGTTCACAAGGTGAAGGTGGTGGACAAATTTTAAGAACTGCCCTTGCCCTTTCGATGATTACGGGTCAGGCATTTGAATTAATCAATATTCGTGCTGGGCGTAAAAAATCAGGTTTAATGCGTCAGCATTTAGTCTGTGTACAGGCATCTCAACACATCAGCCAAGCTTATGTAGAAGGTGCTGAACTACGTAGCCAGCGTTTATACTTTGCACCACAGCATGTACAAAGTGGAAAATACCAATTCCAGATTGGTTCGGCAGGAAGCACAACACTGGTTTTGCAAACCCTCTTACCAGCTTTATTATTACAAGATGAAGCTAGCGAATTGACTATTTCTGGCGGCACTCACAACCCGCTTGCACCAACGGCAGATTTTATCGAGCATTGCTTTTTACCAACATTAGAAAAACTTGGAATAGAGGTCGAGTTTAAGTTAAACAAAGCAGGCTTCTTTCCGATTGGTGCTGGTGAAATTCAAATCAAGATTCAGCCTTGGCAACATCGAAACAAGCTAAATTTATTAGATCTTGGCGCTTTACAAAGTACTGAGGCTTTTGCAGCCGTCTTGAATCTTTCAGGAGAAGCACAAATTGCACAACGGGAATTAGCGACTTTAAACAAAAGACTGAAACTAGATACGCAACAGCAGTTCCACTTAAATGGAATTAGCCAAGGTAATACGGCGTATGTCAAAGTTGAGCATCAACACCACACTCAGCTATTTACTGCTTTAGGTGAAATGCGCAAAAGTGCAGAACAAATTGCCAATCATTTGGCTGAACAGGTAAAGCAATATATTGCTTCTCAAGCTGTGGTGGATGAGTATTTAGCCGATCAGTTGTTACTGCCTTTAGCATTGGGACAAGGCGGTGAATTTACCGCACAATGTATTAGTGAACACACCCGTACTCAGGCCTCTATGATTGAAAAATTTATTGATTGTGAAATTGAGTTTATCGAACTAAACAAAAACCTGTTTCAGGTCAACGTAAATATTAATGGCAAACGTTAAAGTTTCATTATTTTGTATTTTTCTACCACAATCAGTATTGACTATCGTGGAGGCGGCATGGATGCCACCCTGTTAGGCTGCGGTAGCAAGGACGCACCGTCAGTCTAACAAAAGGGTTTTGTCACTTTTGCCCAGTCAAAAGTAAAGCACATCCTCTTCCTAAAACTTTTGATTACTGAATCTTTAATAGAAATTACTCGATAGATTCTAGCGCCGTCACCAACAACTTCCAACATTTCTCGACCGTTTCTACTTTAACTCTCTCACCCGGCGCATGTGCTCCCTGAATATCAGGACCAAAAGATACCATCTGTAAATCAGGATAATGCTCTGCAATAATTCCGCATTCCAAGCCAGCATGAATCACTTTCAAATTAGGTTCAATTTTAAATGCAGATTGATAAGCCTGTTGTAAGCATTTCAATGCAGCCGAATCTGGGTTTGGTGTCCAACCCGATACCAACGGCGTTAATTCAGATTGAATCTGGAAATTAGCAAAGTGCTGTTGAATATTTTGTGCAAATGTCAATGCTTCTTGGTTCACCATCGAACGAACCATAATTAAGGTCTTTGCTTCATCTTTTGTGAGTTTGACCACACCGATATTATTCGAGGTCTCAACCACATCGGGTAAAGTGCTACTCCATTCAGCAATGCCATATGGACAAGTTGTCAATGCTTTTAACCAAGCTTGTTGCTGATGCAAGGTGACCACTTCATTTATCTGATTGGTATTTTGCTGCGCGGTGATTTGTAACTGTTCATCAACCCCATTTAATTTTTGTTGCCATTCAGCCTGTGTAACTTCAATTACTTTTTCTAGACCAGCCAATTGATCTATCTCAATTGCAATGGTTGCCACAGCTTCGCGTGGAATAGCATTTCTTGCTGTGCCACCGATAAATTCAACCAGTCTACCATTTGAATGCGCCAAATAATCATTCAGGAAATTGGCTAAAATCACATTGGCATTACCACGACCTAAATGAATATCAACCCCAGAATGACCACCTTTTAATCCAGATACCAACAAATCAACATAAATCAAATTTTCAGGTGCTATTTCATATTCGAGTGGCTGTCCCACTTCAAGGTCAATACTTCCCGCGCAACCAAGATATAGTTCGCCCCATTCTTCGGTATCAATATTGAAAAGCCATTGCCCTGTTAAAACACCCGACTCAAGCAAACGAGCGCCGCTCATTCCTGCTTCTTCATCAATGGTAAGCAATACTTCACAATTGGACCATGTGCAATATCATTTGATTCTAATACCGCTAGCGCCAATGCGACACCAATGCCATTATCTGCACCCAAAGTGGTATTTTCAGCAATTAGCCAGCCATCTTTTAAGACAGGTTGAATAGGATCTTTAAAAAAATCATGTTGCGTACCACGATTTGCCTGAGTCACCATATCTAAGTGCCCTTGCAAAACCACACCTACAACTTGTTCTTTACCTGCTGTGGCGGCTTTCCGAATAATCAAATTACCAATGTCATCGACATAAGTTTCCAAGTTGCGCTGTTCCGCCCAAGCTTTTAGATACTGTCTTAATTGTTGTTCATGCTTTGATGGTCGAGGAATCGTGCATAGTGTTTCAAAATGCTGCCAAACCACTTGGGGAGATAATTTAGAAAAATCAAACTGCATCATACAGTTATACTCTCGAACTAATTCATACAATACATTTGAGTATACTTAGATCATTTAAAAATAAATATTCCATCAACGTAAGTTTATTCAAATTTCAGGTGAAAACTTACGCTGATTTTTATTAATAAAGGATCAGTAATTCCTATAGAATTAAAGATGCTAAACTAAATTTCACGAACTAAACGAAATCCCCACATGATCGAACGCGCTTGTGATGTTACATAAGCATTTCGATAAGCAGTTCGAGCATTATAGGTGTTGTATATCCATGCACCTCCACGCAATACAGGGAAATTACACTGTCCGTTATTTTCTTCACCCCAAATACGGTTATTTACAGGTGCATTTTCATAATTTGAGTGCCAACAATCATCCACCCACTCCCGTGCATTAGCTGTCATATCATATAAACCAAAGTTATTTGGTAGAAACTTTCCAACAGGCGAAGTATAAGCATAGCCATCAGTACAATTAAATAAGTTCCAAGAGCTCGTTTGTGGCAATGCGGACACTGTAGTTGGATCTAGCACATTCGCATATTTGCAAGCTTGGTCTAGGTTCAAATCATCCCCCCAATAAAAGGCAGTCGAAGTTCCTGCACGAGCTGCATACTCCCATTCAACCTCTGTTGGTAAGCGGTAGGTTTGTCCTGTTTTTTTGGATAACCATTCGGCAAAAGCTCTCCCATCTTCACGACGTACACACACGACTGGATCTTGTGGTGTTTGGTTCATACCAGCGTTAGTCGGATTTAAATCATCTCGATACCACATATTAAAAACACCATCACGTGACTCCCAATTGCGACAACCTTGTACCTCCCATCCTGTTTCTTTTTGAAAAGCCTGAAACTCGGCAATAGTAGTTTCATATGTAGACATAGCAAATGGCTTCTCGACTATCACTGCATGCTGAGGTAATTCATACGGTCGCGATTGGGCAGGCACATTTTGTTGTTCTTGTTCTTCTATATTTCCCCCCATCAAAAAACTCCCAGATGGAATAACTGTCATTTCTGGACAAAAACTATCTGAGCAATCTTTGAATTTGGATTTTGCTGAAGTTGCTTCAGTAATGTTTGTATTTGTTAAAGATGCTAATTTAATTTCAGGATTCATATTTGGCGGGTTATTTACTTGATGAATCAATAAATTTATAGTCCCTTGCCATTCACTTAACATTTCTCTTAACATCGCAGGCCTTTCAATACTCACCCCTGTTCCGTCATAATCTGGAGCATTACATCTAGCTCTTAATGTAGTTGACTCATCAGTGAGCTGAGTCAATTTTGGAATAATCTGCTGATCCAAGAACATACTTAAATTATTTGTATCATTAAGCTTTGCTCTTAACTCCAAAGCCGATTTTTCAGCAATGTTCGCATCATTTATCACTTTAGAATAAACACTATCACATTGATTTTCTTGCCATACTAAATTTAGACTTAAATTCTGTAGGGATAAAATTGTTTCATCTATTAGCTTTTGGTTAGAAGAGTTGCTTGTCGTATTTTTATCATCGCTATTACATGCCGCAAGTAAGGAAATGAATAATACACTAAAGCCTTTTAGATAATTCGTGCGTATAAAGGTCATATGAATTCTCTTAAAAAGTATTATGAAGAAAAGGAGAAGGTTGAGTAATTCTTTGTTAAAAAGCATTTTTAAATTAATAGAAAAATAGATCAAAATTCAAACATTATTATTATTTTAATTGTTAACTTTTATTAAATAATGTCACTACAAAAATAAATATTTCTTATTAATATTTAATAAAAAAGTGGATCAACAAACTTGTTATCCACTTTGTTATAAAAAATTAGGTATGTGTATTTATGATTTCCATACAAAATCAGAAAAACTATGCTCAGCTTTTA
>NZ_DJLC01000159.1:0-5660 GCF_002434875.1 Acinetobacter sp. UBA6526
ACTGTTTTGTTGCTTTCAATTGGAAAGCGTTGTGCAATTTGATTTAGATCACGTTGAATAGTGCGCAAACTAATATCGATCCCTTCTCGTTCTAATATTTCTTGAAGTTCACGTGTTCCCATCCATTTCCCTGTCGAGAGACGAGATAAGATTTGCCATTGGCGATAAAGACTATTGGATGTTTCTTTTTCTTGTACAGATGACATATGCGTAATAAATAATTCAATGCTCTAAAGCACACACAATAAAAAAACTATTGGCATTTGGCAAGCGCATCATATCGAGATTACGTATTTACGACTGAAACGTGGGCAGCTTTGCAGGAGTATGTTTAGGCTGTATAAAAAATATCCATCAGATATAAGTGGCATCGAAATTGCTTTGCTAGTTATATAAATAAATGATGAGACGAGGTTTCTATGTCAGAACAAGAACACAACCTACATGTCAGCACAGATTATTATGCGCCAGATCAAACGGCAGCAGCAGTATCAGTACATTCGTCTACATTTATTCAACAGCTCAATGTCACACCAAATTTATTTGAGCAACTCAAATCGCAATTTTTCAACGAAATGTTAGACGATAAAAGTATTAACGGTGAAGCTTCTAAAAAGATTGAACAATGGTTAAGTCTGCGTAGTTTGGAGGATCTTAAATTACTTGGTGCACAAGCGAAACAACATTTCCTCTATCAAGGTATTACATTCAACGTTTATGGTGATCATGAGGGCACTGAAAGAACGATTCCTTATGATTTAATTCCAAGAGTGATTGAAAAGAAACAATGGGAAAAAATTTCAACAGGCTGTGCACAACGTGTCAAAGCATTGAATCTATTTTTAGATGATATTTACCATCAACAAAACATTCTAAAAGATGGTTTGATTCCAGCAGCTCAAATCATGTCGCATGAAGCATTTCAGCCACATATGTTGAAGCATAATCTAAAAGGTAAGATTTATTCGCAAATTAGTGGGATTGATATTATTCGAGACCGTCAGGGTGATTTTTTTGTACTGGAAGATAATTTAAGAACACCATCTGGGGTGTCTTATATGATCGAAAGCCGCAAAATCAGCCAAACACTCATGCCTGATTTATGTTCTAGTAATAATTTACAGGGGATTGAGCAATATCCAACTTTACTAAGAGAAGTTTTAGCAGAGAATGCACATGTCGATAATCCGTTGATTGTTGTCTTAACACCGGGACGTTTTAATAGCGCTTATTATGAACATGCATTTCTGGCCCGTGAAATGGATGTTCCACTAGTGACAAGTCGAGATTTATTTGTTGAAAATGATCATGTTTTTGTGAAAACAGTTCGTGGCCGTCAGCAAGTGGATGTGATTTATAGACGTTTAGATGATGATTTCTTAGATCCTTTAACTTTTAGACCAGATAGCACGCTTGGGGTTGCAGGGCTGATGTCTGCTTATCTGCAAAATAATGTAGTGATTGCAAATGCGCCGGGAACGGGTGTGGCAGATGATAAGTCGATTTATCCTTATGTTGATCAAATGATTCAATATTATTTGGGAGAAAGTCCAATTCTAAATAATGTGCCAACTTATCAATGTCGTGATGCTGAGCATTTGGATTATGTATTAAATAACTTAGAAAAATTAGTTGTTAAAGAAGCTCAAGGGTCTGGTGGTTACGGTATGTTGATTGGCCCTCAAGCAGACCAACAGCAAATAGAAGCATTTAGACAGAAAATTATTGAGTCGCCATGTCTTTATATTGCTCAGCCGACATTAGCACTTTCTGTCGCACCGACTTTAACGACGGAAGGTGTTGCTGAAAGACATATTGATTTACGTCCTTTTGTATTGAGTTCTCCTTATCGTACTGAGATCGTGCCTGGAGGTTTAACACGTGTTGCAATGCAAGCAGGTTCTCTTGTTGTAAATTCCTCTCAAGGTGGCGGAATTAAAGATACATGGGTTGTTGAAACACTACGATCTTAGAATCTACCACATGGAACTTTAGCTTAAACACTTATTTGAACATGAGTGAGTGTTTAGGTCTTTTATTAACGATAAGGGAGGACATTTATGCATTTACTCAGCTCAAGCGCACAACATATTTATTGGTTAGGACGTTATTTATTTCGCATCGGTTATGTGGCTCAACATTTGCCTTTTACAAATGACCAGCAAGCCGAGACATTTGCTCAAGCATTATGTTTACATATTGATGATGCTGAAAATTTGAATCAGTTTATGCTTGATCCGCAGCAACCATATTCTTTAATCAGCCAGCTTGAGATTGCTAGAGATAATATTCAAGAACTTAGAGGTCTTTTAACAGCAAAAGCATATGCAGAGTTGAATCATTTAATCAAAAATGTGAAGTGTGAGGCTGAAAATATTCGTGCAGTAATTGATGATTGCTGTGAAATTCTAAAAGCTGAACAGCCAGATATATTTTTATTTTTTTATTTAGGGCAAAGCATAGAGCAAATAGATACTTACTTTCGGTTCCAGCATAATATTCACAATGTATTAGAAACGGTTGATCCAGTTGTCGTTCAGTTATATGACTTAGGATGGCAAGACTTGCAAAGCAGTTGGGATATTCTAAAAAATCAACCTTATGTGAACCAGTTCTATGCCTTTACATATCAGCTAGAAAATCAATTTGAGGTATACGCATGAAGCTGATGGTGAATCATCAAACGCATTATCGTTATACTCAGATTGCACGAAATAGTGTGCAGTCGATTAAGATGATGCCTCAGAGTTCGAGGCATCAGACGATTGAAAACTGGCATATTAGTGTTCCGGGAGAATACGCCTGTAAAAGAGATGCCTTTAATAATTTATGGATTACGGCAACTCAACGACATGATTATCGCTACCTGACGATTATGGCGCAGGGAGTTGTTGAGCTTTTTGACACCGAACTTGGTTTTTTTGAAATTGATGTTTCGCCTATGTTGTTTCTACAGCGTACTGCGATGACGCATTGTGATTTAATGATGTTTGATTTTGCGCAGTCGGTAGTCAAAATGAAAGATCGTCAGCACTTGATACTTTTATCAGAAAAAATATTACAACAAATGCCATATCAGCCTGAGAGTACTTCAGTGACTACCGCGGCGATTGATGCATTTTATGCAGGTCAGGGGGTCTGCCAAGACCATGCACATGTGTTTATCGCTATGTGTCGTGCCTTACAGATACCAGCTCGTTATGTTTCTGGTTATTTGTATGACCAGAACCAACCACACCTCGCCAGTCATGCATGGGCGGAAGCTTTTATTGAAAATGAATGGTATTGTTTCGATATTAGTAACCAGATATTTACGCCTCAAAATCATATCTATGTTGCGGTTGGTCGAGATTATCTCGATGTCGCACCAGTACGTGGTGTGCGTGAGCAAGGCGGAGTAGAAAGTATGATGTCTGTGGTTCAGGTTTTAGCTTGTTGAGTGTAAAGAGAGAAAGATGACCTATTGTTGTGCATTAAGATTAGAGCAAGGTTTGGTATTGATTAGTGATACTCGGACGAATGCAGGGGTCGATCATATATCTGTTTTTCGTAAATTACATACCTTTGGTGTTGAAGGTGAACGATTTATCGCGCTACAAACAGCGGGTAATTTAGCAACAACACAGGCCGTTATTGGACATTTACAAAATGCTTTGGCCTTAGATCAAGAGCCTAATTTGTATACCGTAAAAACAATGTTTGAAGTTGCAGAACTTGTGGGCAAAACATTACGCAAAGTTTTAGAAGACATCACGACGGATACGCAAGAGCAAATGAATTATTCTTGCAGTATTTTAGTAGGTGGCCAAATTAAAGGGGAGGATATGGAGCTTTATAATGTCTATCCTCAAGGGAATTTTATTTGTGCGACAACGGATACACCATATTTTCAGATCGGTGAAAGTAAGTATGGCAAACCTATTTTAGATCGTGCTTTACATTTTACAATGCCTCTAGATGATGCATTGCGCTGTACCTTGATTTCTTTTGATTCGACTCTACGATCAAATGTTTCTGTTGGGCTGCCTTTAGATGTCTTGGTTTATCATAAGGATAGTTTCTTGATTCCAGAAGGGAAGAGAATCAATGAGGAAGATCCTTATTTTAGTCAAATTAGTAAGCAATGGTCTGAGACATTAAGACGTGGTTTGCAGGAATTGCCAAAGCCAACTTCGGATTATGGTTTGTAAAACTAAAAATCCAAGCAATTGCTTGGATTTTTTCAATATTTTTATTTCAATTTTCGCACTGGTCGGTTACTCAGTCTGCATAGTAGCTCATAACCAATAGTACCGTTTGCAGTCGCAACATCATCCACTAAGCGAGTATTTCCCCAAAGTTCGACTTGAGTGCCTATTTCAGCTTTAACCTGACTAATATCAATTGCAATCATATCCATGCTTACTCGCCCTACAATAGGAACAAGTTGCTGATGAATCGCAACAAAGTTAGGGTGAATAAATGCTCGTGGATAGCCATCCCCATAGCCAATTGAAACTATGGCAATATCAGCATTTTGTGTAGCAGTATAAGTAGAACCATAGCCCACATATTCGCCTTTTTGGATATGATTCAGTGCAATAATTTCTGCACTAAAAGTCATCACTGGCTTTAAGTCTAGGTCGTGCACAGTTTTATCTGCAAATGGGCTCGCACCATAAAGCATGATGCCTGGGCGAACATAATCAAAATGCAGCTCTGGATATTTATAGATTGCAGCAGAATTACAGCACGAAGCAAGGATGGGTTCACAAGCCTGTTTTACAGATAAAAACTGTTCAATTTGCTGCTGATTGAGTGGGTGATCTGCATCAGCATTGGCAAAATGCATAGCCAATACACAGGTGAATCCTTCAGCTTTTAAGCATTGAATAACATCAATAATTTCATTTATTTTGAAACCTAAGCGATTCATACCACTATTGAGTTTGACCCAAACTTTCAAACCTAAATAGTTATAGGCTTGTTTATGAGCCAATAGCCACTCAACTTGCTGACGATGATGAACGATACATTCCAGTTTATGCTCAATCACTTGCGTCATTTCATCTTCAGAAAATATGCCTTCAATCAAGGTAATGGATTGTTGATAACCTAATCGCCTGATTTCTAAAGCTTCCTCTAAGCAGGCGACACCAAAGGCATCAGTGGTATTTAAGGCGGCTAAGCAGTTTTTGACTCCATGTCCGTAAGCATTGGCTTTTACCATACTTACAATCTTTGAATGTGGTGCAAGTTGTTTGACACGGTATAAATTATATTGAAGTGCCTGACTATCAATATAAACTGTTGCTTGGCGCACCCTGAGTACTCCTTTGGGACGGCTTAGGAAGATATAAAAGAGCTAAACATTAAAAAAATTATTCCTCGTCATCATATTGAGCATAGAACTCAGGCGAGAGATTACTAAAACGCGTATATTGACCTTCAAAAGCAAGGCGAACAGTACCAATAGGACCGTTACGTTGCTTACCGATAATGATTTCTGCTGTACCAGCTTCTTTTGATTCTTTGTTATAGACTTCATCACGGTAGATGAACATGATTAAATCGGCATCCTGCTCGATCGCTCCTGATTCACGTAAGTCTGACATAACAGGGCGTTTGTTTGGTCGGTTCTCTAGACTACGGTTAAGCTGTGAAAGTGCAATCACGGGACA